>JAITHA010000096.1 GCA_031280235.1 Puniceicoccales bacterium
GTTTCGAGGCCGCCGCATTCAGTTTAAATGCAGGCTCCCTGTATTTCACTTGCCTGGCAAACGGAAACAGCCGCTTTTATCGCGCAGACGCAATGAAAGCCTGCATCGAAAAAGCAGGATTTCGCGTGGAACGAGAAATCGACAACATCGGCATCGGCAGCCATACCCTGTGCATCTGCAGCATAAAAAAATCCTGAAAACCTCCAGCAAAACTTTCATATTACACTTATCTCAAGCGGACTGCTGCCGTTATGACATCCTTTAAATTTTTGGCTGCCATCGCCACGGTAATCACACTCTGCCTCACACTCCTAGTAGGCTGCTGGACCTCGACTCCCGAGCCTAAGGCCACGCGCCCAACAACGTGGGCACAGCCTGTTATCCCGACAAATCTCGGAAATTTTCACAAGGTCAGCGAAGAGCTGTTTCGCTCAGAATATCCGACAAAAGAAAATATTGCGGCACTCCGAGCAGTAGGTATCAAGACGGTCATCAATTTGCGCTCGGGCGACAAAGGTGACGCCGCAGCTTTTCGCAAAGCTGGCTTCACCACGCACTGGCTGCCCATGAAAGCGAGCAACGTAAGCGTAGAAAATCTCGTCGCCACACTGCGGCACTTGCAAAATTCTCCCAAGCCAGCCCTAATCCACTGTTGGCACGGTTCCGACAGAACTGGCTTCATCATCGCAGGTTATCGCATCGTAAACCAAGGTTGGAGTACCGAGGAAGCCATTCGCGAAATGCGCAAGGGAGGCTTCGGTTTTCATGAAATTTACGACAACATTATAGACACTTTGCAAACACTGGACATTGAAAAAATTCGCTGTGAGCTTAACACTATAGAGAAACTTGACGGAAAATTTTAAGAAAACCCAAGCGCCAAAACAGATGAAGACACGCGCTGGGACCTCTTGAATAGTCAGCTTTATCACAGAAATCGTAAAGACTATAACAAATAAAGCAACCAACGCCACATTAGCGCCACGAAGAAACGGCAGATGCTCTCCGAAAAACAGAATCACTTAACACACCAATGGCTCAGCAACTCGAAAATGTCGGCATCATCCAAGTCGTTAGTACATGACAAAAAAATGAGTTTTAACCTGACTCAGAACCTAGCCAGATCCCCGTAATTAAGATATGGATAATCTCCGATCCCTAACAGTTGTGTAGACCCACTTGAGCACGTTTTTTAACTTTCTAAGCAACGTGAACAGGCGATTTTCGTGTGAGAAAAAGTATGAGGAAATTGCCCGCGAAAGCAAATAGCGCGATCTGAATAACGACGGGCAAAGCTGTCTCACTCCCCCAGACACCCGCAAGGGCGCCGCCAAGCGCGCCAACAAAAAATTGAAAAATTCCCAACGTTGCTGAAGCGCTCCCAGCCTCAAGCGCGAAAGGGCGCATGGCCAATGCCGTCGCATTTGGGAAAATAAAACTGAGACTGGAAAGAGAAATAAATAACAAAACGAAAAATACCACCAAGCTTCCCTGCCCTAAGCATACGCACAAAATAAGTAATAACATTGCCACGAGATTCACGAAGGCGCCACAACGCAACAAGCGTGTTTCCGAAAATCGCCGCAGCAAGCGGGCGTTGCTCTGCCCCCCTAAATAAAGACCGATGCCATTCACCGCAAATAAGATACCAAAATACTCCTCCGCAACTCCATAAAGCTTGAACACAAAGGGCGACGAGCTGATATACGAAAACAACACGCCAAACATGCAGCCCAGCGCAAGCGTCAAAGACAAAAAATACTTGTTCCTTAGAACATTCGAATAGCCGCGAAAAAGTGCGGACAAATGGCTGCTCGCAGCCTCTTCGAGCAAAAGTGTCTCCGGAACCGCTCGCCAGACTAATAACCAGCACGCCACTCCCAAACCTGCCAATAGCCCAAAAATCAAACGCCAGCCACCATAGGCCAAAACTAAATTCCCTAAGAATGGCCCAACTATCGGCGCGATTCCACTCACAATCATCATTAAAGAATAAAATCGCGCTGCCTCACGCGCTTCAAATAAATCTCTCGCAATGGCACGCGAAACAACCTGCCCGGCCGAGCCGCCAATACCCATGAGAAAGCGCGCCAAAATCAACCACTCCACTGATGTCGCCAACGCACAACACGCCGACGTCACCACAAATAGGCCAAACCCAACCAACAAAGGCAAGCGCCGACCTGTGCGGTCGCTCCACGTCCCCCACAGCAATTGCCCAAACGCCAACCCCAGCAAGAATACCGCAAGCGTCAACTGCACCCGTCCTGGTTCCGTGGCAAATTCCAGCCTCATCTTGGGAAACGCTGGCAAATACATATCTGTAGCCAAGGGCCCAAAGGCTGACAGACTCCCCAACACCCACGCCAACGTCAAGTGTTGCCGCGCCGAAACTTCTTCACCAGATTCCTTCTGAGTATTTTTATATTTCGTCATAAGTTAAATAAACTTAAACTCCTGTTTTTTTATTCGAGCTAACAGATAAAACGAGGCGGTTCTTCTGGAACGCATTGAGATTACATGGAGATGAAAACACTTGGGGGACTCAACCGTCCGGCGAACTGGAAGCCACTGCAAACGCAGCACTCTCTATCGGCATAGATTGATTTCGGAAAGCGTCCTCAGCAACCACGCGTGCAATGAGTTTTTTCTTTGTTGGTACCAGCTTGTCAAACTTTATAGAAAGCGTCCGAGGCATTTCACTATTCCAAAAAAACTGTGAAAACTTGCCAGAGCGTTTAAGCACCTTCGAGGAACCTTCCTCTACAAGAGTAATGATGTAATTCAGAACAATCTCATCATCAACAGCTTGCGGGAATGCCACGACACAAGCGTCGCCCTCCACCGTTACGATCGGCCTAGCGTCTTTTGCAAATGCGGGCGGCGACAACCCTTTTCTATCTGCCTTATACGCGAAACAGCTCCCATCATGCGGCGCTTTCACAAGCCAGCGTGGCAAAATCTCTTCATCGCGAAAAGTATCCCAACGCTCGATTTCCACATCGCCACTTCCCAACACATTGACAATCAGGCCTTCAGTCACGCGTTCGATTTCTGCATCCTCAGGCGTACCCACGTGTTTCAAATCATAAGTCTCGTAACCCGTATAAGCGATGCTTCCATCATTAATCGCAGTAAATTTACCCTGTTGGATAGAATGCGGATGCCCGACAGGAAAATGTGAATGTCCGCTAAAGGTGATTACCTGCGGATATTTTTCAAGAATAGGATTGATCGTTTTCATGCCCCATGCAACAGAGCCATAACACGTGTTGGCAGGCGGCACATGACAAAACACAAAAATGGGTTTCCCCGGAAAATCCTGCGCTGCTTTTTTCAACTTCTCCGCAAGAAATCTCTGTATAGGCGCATCGTAGCAATTCTTGGGATCGCGCCATTTGCCACCCTTGCGCGTCGGCGTCAAGCTTATGGTGATAAATGGATGCTTTTTTATGACGACATATTGATTGATTTCCTGCCCAAGCTGTTCGGTAAAGTATTTCGCCGGATTTCCGTTGCGAGAAAAATGATGATAATCATGATTTCCCATCATAAAATAAACCGGAAAATCTTGCGGCACAAACGCCCTATTACCAAACACAGAACGCACTTGCTGGTATTCATCAGGCCTCCCATTATCCGTAATGTCGCCCACGACAAAAAGGGCATCAACCAAAGGTGTTTTGGAAAAAAGATTTTTTAATGTCCGCGGCACCTTGACCATTGCATTAATTCCGACTTTTGACTTACGCCCAAAATGCGTATCCGAAATCACTGCGAAACGAAGCATATCTCGCCGCGACAACCCAGTAACATAATTGGGCGCAGGCTTGGCAGTTAAGACTTTTGCGAATATTGGTGCGGCAGTCAGAAACAGAGTTTTTTTTAGAAAAGTTCGTTTGTCCATAATCGTGATGTTGGATTCGAAATTGCTTGCTTTCAGAAAATCACACAATGCCTGTCTGATAGATATCGTGAATCCTCAAGAGGCCGATAAAACGCTTTGCGGCACCCTCAACAACCGGGAGAACTGAGAGCTGCGAAGGCCTATCCTCCATCAACTTGGCCGCATCTCCCAAACTCATTTCCGGGAGAATACAGACAGGGTCGGGAGTCATTATTTCCCGCACCTGGACACGCTGAAAATCACCGTCGCGACGTAAGGCTCGGCGCAAATCTCCATCAGTAATTAAACCCGCTAAAACTCCACTGGGGTGCACAACGCATGCCGCACCCAAGGGGTAAGTTGTCATCGCAATAACCATCTCACGCAAAGGCGTCTCAGGAAACACAACCGCCACTTTTCCAAGCGGGTGCATCGCCTCACCAACCGTTATGCTTAGACTACGCCCCAATTGGCCCGCCGGATGAAAACGAGCAAAATCTGCAGAACCAAAGTTGCGCTCCACCATCAACGCAACCGCTAAGGCGTCGCCTAACGCCAAAGTCAACACCGTGCTGGTAGTCGGCACAACACCAAGAGGATCCGCCTCTACGCCCACGCCAAGATCAATAACAACATCTGCCTCGCGCGCCAAGGGCGAATTGACGTTGCAGACAAGAGCAATTATTGGCGACTTCATCTGGCGAATAACTGGCACCAAGCGCACGACTTCAGCCGTAGCACCACTTTTTGAAATTAAAATGGCAGGATCTCCAGGTTGGAAAATTCCAAGATCTCCATGCACAGCATCCGCACTATGCAGAAATATTGCTGGTGTGCCCGTACTGCAAAAAGTCGCTGCAATTTTTTGCGCGATAAGGCCTGACTTTCCAACACCCGAGACCACCACCTTTCCGGAATGCTGAAATATCATCTGAACCGTCTTCTCAAACGGATCCCCAAGACGCGTCGCCAACAGAGCCAATGCCTGCGCCTCCGCCTTTAAAAGTTTCGTAGCTGCTTCGGTTGAGTCCATGATAAAAAGATGTGAGATTTCAACGTTTTGTGTTATTTTACAAACTTGCAAAAGACCATGTCGTATAAAGTAAAATCACTTTGGGAATATCTACAAACAAGATGCACCGGCACTTAGAGTTCATCAACTTGAATTACTTGCCAAATGGCAACTTCGACAAATTGTCTCGTACTTTTGCAATCACCAGAAAGGTGAGTTACCGGTTTGAAAACGCCATTTTTGCGGACGACTCAGCGGACCGTCCCTACCGTTAGCAGATAGGACTCGCCCCACCCATCCGACGACATGAGAGTCGTTCCGAGCGAGGCGACAAGACTGGGATCGGAGCGCTGCGGCGCTCCGTCGGCGATGAATCGCCTCCGAGAAAATGAGGCTGAAGTCCCTCACTCCGCAAACAGAGGGCGTCATAACAGGGGACGCGTCTCGTTATGGAGTGCAGGGATTGTCCTCTCTTCATCGCTGCAAGACCTCCAAACGGTGTCATTTGTTTTTCGCTATACTCAATCGGCAGTTCCCTAAAAACCATTGAGTGAAGAATCCCATCTTGCGCCTTGAGGTCCTTTAATACGCTCAACCCGATCTGCTTTGTTTTCAAAACGAACCGCGATACACGCTGCTTCATTGCAGAAGGGCTAATGCGTTTCATGTTTTTCCATGCTCGCGCGGGTGATGTTGCTGTGGGTGGTTGCCGAATAATTTTCGTGCGTTTTCGAGGTCTTCGGCCGTGTCGATGGCGATGGGGTGATAGTTCGTTTCGACAGTTTGGAAGATTTTGCCGTGTTCGATGAAGCGCAATTGTTCGAGCGATTCGATGACTTCGAGGCGAGTTGGCGGAAGGGCTGGGTAGCTTGCCAGTGTTTTGCGGGTGTAGCCGTAGACGCCAATGTGGGCCCAGTAAGGTGTGCTATTGTCGTCGAGCCATTTTTCCATGGAGAGGCCGCGTCGGTAGGGTACCGGGCTTCGTGAGAAGTAGAGGGCTTGTCCGCTTTCACCCCTGACGACTTTCACAACGTTTGGGTTTTGCAGACGTGTGGTGTCGTGAATGCGTGAGACGGCGGTTACGAGTTCGCATTGGGTGTCATGCCAGCGTGTGGCGAGGGCGTCGAGCAGGGTCGGTTCGATGCAGGGTTCGTCGCCTTGGACGTTTAAGAAGAAATTGCCTGGCAGTTTTTCAAGTGCTGAAGCAAGGCGTGCAGTTCCTGAGGGGCATTCTGGGGGGGTGAGGATGACCTCGGCGCCAAAGTTTTGGGCGGTGTTGGCAAGCTCTTCGCTGTCTGCCAAGATGACGACACGTGAGGCAAGGCGCATTTGGCTGGCGCGTTCCCAGACGTGCTGCACGACGGGTTTGCCGCCGAGGTCAAGGAGGACTTTGCGCGGGAGGCGCGTCGAGGCGAGGCGAGCTGGGATGGCAACAATAATGCTCATGGGTAGGAGATCTTTGAGGAAATGTGTTTTTGGTTGACGTGGTTCGGCGTACTTCGCGGCAGGAGTTTCTATTTTAGCATTAGACCTGTTGTGGTATTCTTTTCAGTCTCAGTAGGAATTTTTCACTGTGCGTAAGTGCCGATAAAAGCCTGTAAGTGCCAAAAACGATCATTTTGAGCTAAAAATTTAATGTGTTTTCGAGTTATTGGGGCGAACGCTTATATCACAATATGTCTATTGTCATCTGTGTTTTCCCCAAGCTGCCGCCCTTGGCCGTACAGCATTTTTGCTGAAGCCAATCCGTTGCGATGTTGGTTGGCTTTGCGTCATTCCGCTCATCGCAGAACTGCGTTGTCACCTAATCGATGGCCGGAGGAATTCGGCGTCATAATTTCCGCCTTGTGAGGCAGGATGGGGTAGCAACAAAACGACACTAGTCGTGCTTGCAATAGAAAATACGCGTTGTCGCGCTGTGCATCCGCTCTTGGGAAGTGGGCGATGGCGCGACTGCTGTGCCGGGCAAATACATTATCGCGTGCTTTGCTTGGGCGTGTCCGCTTGGGTTGGCTTCGGCTTTGGCTTTGGCGTGGTCGACTCAGAGACGATGACGGTTGGCTTTGAACGTCGACGGCGACCCAATTCGGGCATCATTTTTATTTCTCCACCCGAAACCTCGACACATTTCTGCCAGATGAGCTGGGGGCTTAGTTGGATGGAAAAGAGATAAAGCTTCGGGCGTTTTTTAGAGAACTGTGTTGTCCAGCGTTTTTCCCAAGTAGCTTTTTTCCCGTCGTCTCTGACACCATCCTGAAAATCGGAAAAGACGACAAGCGCGTCATAATCTTCAAACATCATGATATCCATCCATGCGCCAACGGAATGCTTGGCAAAATTTGGTCCGTAGCGTTTTAAGATCGCTTTCCCTTGGGCGGACAATGGTCGCTGTTTCCCGATGGGCGCAGTATTGGCGCGGTCGATTTTCCTTGCACGCGAATGCGTAGGTGCGTGGGTGCTGTTAAGCCCGCCGAGCACTTTTCCGTTCTGCACCTTTATGCCTATGTGTTTGTGCTCAAAAATATCGGCGTGTGGATATTCTTTGTAGATCTGTTGGCGGACGTTTTCTAGATAAGGGAGCATACTGCCAGAAGAATCCAGATAAACAGCGATGTTTTCTGCTTCGATATCCAAGCCCATTACACGTTTTTTGGGCATAAAACTGCTCACGAGGTTACGTCCATTGCCTATGCCGAGGCCTATTCCGTTGCCTATGCCTCCTCCTGCTCCCCCTCCGAGACCCTTGGATGGGCTTGAGCAAAGCCCGTTGGAATCAAACATATTAATCTGTATATCAGAAAGATCTGGCATTGAGATGGTAGATTGCCCGCGCACTGCTATCCTCTGGGGTATTTTGGCCATGGGACGAGGTTGTTTTTGCTGAAATTTGCCATCTCCTGTTGTCTGCCGTCTCCCATCATTCCCACCACCTGCGCCTGTGACGATGTACGTTTCCTCTGCTTGTGGCGTGGTGACATGGCGCGCCACGACCCAAGTTAACGTTATAATAACCAGTATGATATGAACGCAAATACTTATTCCCAGAGCGTCCATCCCAAGGCGTGAGAGTTTTTCCCTGATTTTTCCTAATGTTTTTTTCGGAGAGGGAGAGAGGGGTAATGGCGTTGGAAGAGCTTTTGTGACGTAGGCGACGCCTGCCAAAGGGGCATCCGGGATTTGCATTTTCTTGGGAAGTGTACTCTCTTCCTGATCAAGGAGTTCGCCACCACTGCTGCAAAGTTCTTCGTTTGGTGCGAGGGGTAACTTATTTTCGCTTTGTTGGGCGAGACTCTGTTTTAACTTCAAGAGCCGCATCTGCACATCCACCAGGCCCTGTACAAATGTGGTGATTTTCTCCTGTATCAGGCTATCTTGTGCGCGTCCGCGCTGCTCCTGCAGCCACTCCATCAATTCGTGGAGTTTGAGGAGTATTACCTCATATTTTTTGTCCGCCTCCAGCGCTCTTTTCCGTTCCTTGGATGTGAGGCCATGTTTAAGGCAAAGGTCCAGCAAGGCTACTTGTATATCCGTCAGCCTCCGGAGCAGCTCTGAGTGCCCGCTGCCTTGGCTTATTGCAGAAGAGGGGAAACCCTGCCATGCCCGCGCTTTTTCTGAGAGTTTTTTCAGTCTCTGGAGAATGGCGAGTGCGTCAGGCATGTCTTAATCTCCTTTGCTTTTGGTCTCCGCTTGCACGGCATCGCGCGCATTTTGCACGATGAAGTGGAGGCGGTTCAGTAAATTTGCCTCACTTGTGCCGCTGTCCAAATCGAGGAACAGCAGATTCATTTTTGGATAGAGTTCGCGGACACGCCGCTCGATGCCCTTGGCCACGATGTGGTTGGCAATACACCCGAAAGGCTGAAGGCTGACAGCGTTGTGGATACCGCGCTCGGCGAAGGCCGCCAGTTCTGCCGGTATCAACCAGCCCTCGCCGTATTGACCGGCGAGAGAGACGATGCGCCGTGCGGACTCCGCTTTTTCAAAAATGTCCGGCCCCTCGTGGTGGTAGCGGAAGGGGGAGGCCCGGCCTGCATACTGACGCTGCCAATGACGAATGAAGCGGTAGGCCACTTTGTCTACCCAGTCCGACCAAGCGCGGCGAGAGAGGGCATTATGGCGGTTGAAGCGGCGGTTGGGAATCTCCTGGAGAAAAAAGTCGGCCAACGGGGGCACAACTGGCTCAACTCCCTGCGAGATTAGCCACTCGACGATGTTCCGATTTCCGACGGCGTTATACTTGATGTAGATCTCGCCGACGATACCCACGCGCGGCACCTCGCGTGCTTCGGCAGCGTGGTTGAAATCTGTGGCGGCGCGCCCCAGCAATTCGCGGAGCGCCTTGAGTTCCCTTCTGGCCAGGCATGCCACGCCGGCGTTGATGTAGCTATCGCGCAGGCGTGCGGCAGCCCCGCACTCCTTTTCGCGTGGGGCTGTAGCGTTGTACATTTGGCCGATGTGATCAGCGTACAGCATCCCTTCAGCGAGAGCGCGGATGTTGCCCTGCCACCGCAGGCGGAAGCCCGGCTGGTCGTTTTCCACGGCTCCGGCAACGGTGCCCACGGAGACGACTGGCACATCGTGAAAACCCGCTGTCACGAGGGCACGTTTTATCAGGGTGAGATAGCTTGAGGCGCGACATTGGCCGCCCGTCTGCGTGATGCCGAGGGCCACTTCCTCGCGACGAAAGCGCCCGCTCTTGAGGGCGCGCACGAAGTCCCCAATGACGAGTGTCGCCGGGTAGCAGATTTCGTTGTTGGCGTGTTGCAGCCCATGATTGATGGACTCATCGCACGAGGGTGGGAGAGCGTGCGTGCGGTAGCCCATCAGCTCCATTATTGCCGGGATGAAGGGCGAATAAATCTCGGAGAAGAATGGGATGAGGATGGTACGACGACGGTCCTCCTCGTTAAACTTGGCTGCAGCGGGCACGGCCTTGGGTGTGGTGGTGGCAAAGGCGCGGCGTTGGCCAAGGCTCTCCAACAGGGAGCGCGCGCGCAGTCGCAATGAGCCGGGGTTGTTGATGTCGTCCACCTTCAACACGGTGTGGCTCTTGCCCGCGTGGCGCAGCAGGTCGCCGATTTCGTCGATGATGAAAGCGTCTGGCCCGCAGCCAAAGGAGGTGATCTGGACAAAGTGGACGTGGGACGGTGCCTGAGCAACCCAAGCTGCCGAGGCGATGATGCGGCTTGGGTAGGCCCATGCAGAACCCAGGCTGGCAAGGCCGCGCACCACATCCTCGCTGATAGTGTCGGCGCCAAGGTCGGCAAACATGTCTGCAACCTTGTGCTGCAAGAGCGGATCGGTGTGGTAGGGGCGGCCCGCGAGGAGGATTAGTGGACGTCTGGCTGCTTCGCTTTCTGCGACGATTGCGCGTATCTTTGAGGTGAGCGTCTCCGTGAATTCCCGCTGTGCGGCAAGTGCGACTTTAAACGCAGTATCGAAGTCCCGCGCATGGGCACCGAGTGTCCCAACGATGTACTCGCGGCACGCCTTGCGCAGCAATCCCGGGTCGCCAAACGTGAGCACCGGGGAATCCAGCAAGACGCCCCCATGGCGCCCCTCGGTATCTATTGCGCTGCGGATGACGTCGGCATAGCCCGACACGATCGGGCAGTTGTAGCTCCGCTTTGCTGAGGCCCCGGCCTCGTCTTCCTGCTCGCGCAAGACGAAAGGCATGAGAATGCGATCCACCTTTTTCTCGATGAGATCATGCACGTGCCCATGGACGAGCTTCGCCGGGAAGCAGATGTTGTCTGACATGATACTCCGGACGCCCCTGCCGTGCATCTTGAATGTGGACGGCCCGGAGAGCGTGACGGCAAAGCCTGCGCGCGTGAGCAGCGCATGCCAGAACGGGAAATTTTCGTAGAAATTCAACACCCGCGGGATGCCAACGATGGTTTTTTGCGCAGCAGATGTGTTGCTGGCAGCCTTCCCTCCCTCGGAGCGTTTGAAGAGAAGGCGTTGCTTGAAGGCGTGGAAATTCGCCCCTCGAGAGACGGCAGAACCGCGCGTAGAGAAGACTTTTTCGCACTTATTTCCGGAGTAGAAAACGTTCTCGTTTTCAAAAACGTGTTTGCGCACGAGGCAGCGGTTTTCGCAGCCCGGGCAAATGGTGTCCGCCGTATCATGCCTGCCCGGCGAGGCGAGCCCGGCCAGAGAACGCCCCTCGCGCGGCGCCTCCTGCAACACGTGCAACGCAGCCCCATAGGCGCCCATCAATTCGGGTATCGGCGCGACGGTGATCTCCCGGCCCGTCAGCAACTCAAGCGCGCGCACGACGGCGTTGTTGCGCATCGTCCCGCCTTGCACGACGATGCGCGGCCCGAGCTCCGCAGGGCTCTTCAGCTTGAGCACTTTGTAGAGGCAATTTTTCGCGACGGAATAAGCGAGGCCTGCGGCGATGTCCGCGCGCGTCGCGCTCTCGCGCTGCGCCTGCTTCACCTTCGAGTTCATAAACACCGTGCAACGCGTGCCGAGGTCGCAGGGGCGTTGCGCCTCGCAAGCAAGGGAGGCAAACTCTGGGGCCGTCAACTGGAGAGAACGTGCAAACCCATCGATGAATGAGCCACAACCGGAGGAGCAGGCCTCGTTGACATCAAGGCGCACGATGGCCCCATTTTCGATGAAGACGGCCTTCATATCTTGCCCACCGATGTCGAGCAGGAAGGAAACGTCCGGTTCCAAGCGGCGCGCGGCCTGATAGTGTGCCATTGTCTCCACGACACCAACATCGAGGCCAAAGGCGGCGCGGAGCAAGTCTTCGCCATAGCCCGTAACGGCCGTCGCGCGCACCTGCATAACAGGCTTTCCTGCGGCGACGCTCGCGGTATGAAATTTTTCCAGGCCAAGGCGCGCAGCCTCAAGCGGGTTGCCATTGTTCGGCGCGTAGTAGGAAAAAAGCAACGCGCCCTCGCGAGAGAGGGCCACAATCTTAGTTGTTGTCGATCCGGAATCCATGCCGATCCAGCACTCGTCGCCAGCCTCTGGCGAGTCGAGGCTCGTGCGCGGCAGGCGACAGAGCTCCTTCCCATGCCGCCAAGCAGCGTACTCTACACTGTCTTGGAACAACGGCAGCAAGACTGGTGAGGCAGGGGGCGTCTCACTCGCCTGCGCTCCAATGCACGTTTTGCAAGGAGTTCCATCTGGTACGCTTACCTTGGCTCGCGTTGAGAAATGATGCCCGCCGCCAAGGGCCAACAACTCGCCGAGAGACAGCACATGCCGTGCAACATCCGTCGCGACAGCGCAACCGAGAGCGGGGACAAGGGCGGCGTTCTCCGGGATGATGCACTCGCCCAAGCTCACGCCCATAGCCTCGGCACACGCGTGGCGCAAGTGCTTGAGGTGGGCCAGCGGGCCACCGCAAAAGAGAACGGGCGTCAAGATGTCGCGCCCACGTGCGAGTGTGGCAACGATCTGATGCGCCACGGCGTGAAAGGCTGAGGCGGCAATGTCCGCCGGGGCCACGTTGCGGCTCAGCAAGCTTTGGATGTCTGTCTTGGCAAAAACGCCGCAGCGCGATGCCACCGGGTGCAAGGCGCAGGCTTGTTCCGCCATCATATTGAGAGCGGATGCCTCACAATTGAGCAAGGTGGCTATCTGGTCCAAGAATGCGCCTGTGCCACCAGCACAGGCGCCGTTCATACGAATGTCTGGCGCATGCCCTGACTCGAAAAAGATCATCTTTGCGTCCTCCCCGCCCACGTCCACCAGGGTACGCACACTGGGATGCCAGTAACGCGCCATGGCTGCTGCCGCGATACTTTCCTGAAGAAATGGCAGGGCGAGTTTCTCTGCAAGCCCAAGCCCTGCTGATCCCGTCACGACAAGGCTCAACGGCGTCTCTGCGGAGAATTTTTCCACAACATTCTGGAGAATTGCCCGCAGGGTGGCTGCAATATCCGCATGATGGCGCCTGTAGGAGGAGAAGAGCACCTCGCCACCAACATTTATGATAACAAATTTCAGGGTGGTTGACCCGGCATCAAGCCCGGCGTGAAGCGGCGTCTGTGAAAGCATGGAAAACATTGGAGACCCAAGGCAAAAGTGGCGGGGGATTAACGTGAAATATCCGATGAAATTGAAGCGTAAAATTGGCCGCTGTGCGAACACCTCTCTGCGTAAAAAAGAATTGGAACTTTCCCTCCAAGCCTTTTTTAGGTTCAGCTCCTTTTTCTGGAGCAACTCCCTCTCACCCAATAAAAAACAACGCAGCCATGATGATAGAAGTCAAAGGATTGGTGAAAGACTACGGTACCCACCGCGTCGTGAACCACGTCAGTTTCAACGTCAAACGCGGCGACATCCTTGGTTTTCTTGGCCCCAACGGGGCCGGGAAGACCACAACGATGAAGATGATCACCGGATTTATCACCCCGACAGCCGGCACCGCCATCGTGAGTGGGCACGACGTCCGCTCCGCGCCCGTGGCCGTAAAGCGCGCCATCGGCTACCTGCCCGAAAGCGCCCCAGCCTACGGTGAGATGACGGTGGAGGAATTCCTGTACTTTATCGCCGAAGTGCGCGGCTACCGCACCGCCATTGCACGCAAAGAGCGCGTCCGCCACGCCATCGCACAAACGCATTTGGCAAGCGTGAGCGGCCAGACCATTGAGACTCTCTCCAAGGGCTACCGGCAGCGCGTCGGCTTCGCGCAAGCCCTCCTGCACGACCCCGATATCCTCATCCTCGACGAACCAACGGACGGCCTCGACCCCAACCAGAAAAACGAAGTGCGCACGCTCATCAAATCAATGGCAGCCAGGAAAGCCGTCGTGCTCTCGACGCACATCCTCGAAGAAGTAGATGCAATCTGCACGCGCATCATCATCATCTCCCGAGGCCGCCTCGTCGTGGACGAGACGCCGGAAGCCTTCCGCAAACGCAAACCCGGAGCGAGGCTCGACGAAATTTTCCGCTCGCTCACCGAAGAAGACGAGGCCGCCACAGCTCTCTCCGCCAACGAAATCAGCAAAGAGAAATCCTGAGCACCTGCCGTGTGCACGCACTTCTTCCCCGCGCCCACTTTTTTCCCAAAAATCCAGCAAACAACCCAAACCGCTCTTCTCATGATCTTCACCCTCTTTAAACGCGAATTTCTCGGTTACTTCCGCTCGCCCGTTGCTTACGTCTTCCTCGTCGTCTTCCTCGTGGCCTCGGTAGGGCTGTCCTTTTTCGTCGGGAATTTTTTCAAAAACAACACAGCCTCGCTTGAGAGTTACTTCATGTTTTTGCCATGGTTGTTTCTATTTTTTGCCCCCGCCGTCGGCATGAGGCTCTGGGCGGAAGAGAAACGCAGCGGCACGCTTGAACTACTCTTCACCCTGCCCGTCACCACGCTCCAGACAGTGCTCGGGAAATTCTTCGCCGCATGGGCTTTCCTCGCGCTGGCCGTTTTTCTCAGTTTCCCGATGGCTCTCACAGCAGCCTACCTCGGTGACCCGGATTGGGGCACGATGTTCGCCGGCTACACAGGCGCGTTTCTGATGGCAGGCAGCTTCCTCGGCATCTGCTCGCTCACCTCGGCCCTCACGCGTAACCAAGTCATCAGCTTCGTGCTCAGCGTGATCGTCTGCTTCATATTGATGTTACTAGGGTGGAGCGTCTTCAACGGCGCACTCGGCGCAGTGTTGCCCGTGCAAGCTGTAGACTTCGTGGCCAACTGCGGCCTAATCCCACACTACGAGTCCTTCACCAAAGGGATCCTCGACCCGAGAGATACCATCTACTTCCTCTCTCTGGCAGGCCTCACTCTCTTCCTCAACATCCTCGCCCTCGAGCGCTAATCCCACACACCCAACCCGCTTTTTTCGCACCATGAAAATCAGCAACAAAATCACCGCTATCGCCCTCGTCCTCACCGTGATCGTGCTGGCCAACTATCTTGCCGCACACCTTCCGCTTCGCGTCGATGCCACGGCTGGTGGCGTCTACAGCCTCTCCACGGGGACGAAGACCCTGCTCTCCCGCCTTGAGACACCCGTGACGCTCAATTTCTACTTTTCCAAGGACGTGGCCGGCGTGCACACCTCCTACAAGAACTACGCCTCCCGCGTGCAAGAGCTCCTACGCCAATACGTCCGCGCCTCATCAGGAAAGATCACCCTCAACATCATCAACCCCAAGCCCGACACACCCGAGGAAAAACGCGCCGCCACCGCAGGCATCCAGCCACAGCCCATCGCCGCCACACACGAGACGATTTACCTCGGCATCGTCGCCATCCAGGCAGACCAGGAGAAAAGCATCCCCGCACTCACGCCCCAGCGCGAGCCCTTCCTTGAGTACGACATCTCGCAGCTCATCCACAGCGTACAAGCACTCGACAAACCGCACCTCGGCCTCATCACCTCACTCCCCCTCGCAGGCAGGCAACCCGACATGCGCATGATGATGATGCAGCCCCAGGCAAACGCGCCCGCCCCACAGTTCGTCTACACTGAGTGGGAACGCACTCACAAGATCGTCCCAGTGGACCCGGCTGCACAAGAGTTGCCACTCGGCCTCGCCAGCCTCGCCATCATCCACCCGCAAGGGCTCTCCGAAAAACTCGAATACGCCATAGACCAATTCCTCCTTTCGGGGCACCCCGTCTTCGTCGCCGTCGATCCCTCATCCGATGCCGCCCGGCGCTCCAGCAGCCAGCAACCCGTGTTCATGGCAATGGCACCACAAAACACCGCCAGCGATTTGCCACGCCTCCTCAAAGCCTGGGGTGTCTCCTACGACTCGAAGGAAGTCGTCGGCGACCTGAAACTCGCCACACCTGTCAACACTGGGCGTTCCGTCGAGCACTACCCCGTCTGGCTCAGCCTTGATGCGCAAAATCTCAACCACAACGCGCAGCCCACCTCACAGCTCAGCTCCCTGCTCTTCGTCGAGTCAGGTTCCCTCTCCGTGGACACTTCACAAACCGGCCTCGCCGCCACACCCCTCGCCGAGAGCTCCGAGCAAGCAGGGAAAATCCCGGGAACTTCCCTCGCAATGCCCGATCCAGCCAGCATCACACGACAGCTCTCCCCCACGGGGAAAAAGCTCCTGGCCGTCCAACTCACAGGCAAATTTCAAACTGCCTTTCCCCACGGTGCCCCCAATGGAGGCGAAATACCCAACACCCCCAAACCCGATACCCCACCCCAAACCACCCACGCCCAAGCAAAGCCCGAACCCAACCAACTGAAAGAAGGAAGCTCCACCATCATCGTATTTGCAGACACAGACTGGCTCTTCGACGATTTCAGTATCCGCCGCCTTTCCCTCCTCGGCCGGGAAGCCGTGCAACCCCTCAACGACAACCTCTCCCTCGCAAGCAACATCGCCGACATCATTTCTGGTTCGACCGATCTCGTCTCCCTCCGCGGCAAGACGAATACGGAGCGCCCCTTCACCGTCGTGCGCGACCTACAAGCCGAAGCGCAAAAGAAATACCAAGCGAAGCTCTCCGGCCTCGAGAAGCGTCTGGAAACCGTCCAAAGCAAACTCGCCGAACTCCTCGGCAAAAGCAGCGAAGGCAACCGCATTGTCGCCACACCAGAACTGCAAAAGATGATCGAAGATTTCCAAAAACAAGAAATCGAGATGCGCAGCGAACACAGCGAAATCCGCCGCTCTCTGCGCGAAGACATTGACGCCCTCGAATACAGGCTCGCCGCCATCAACCTCCTCTCCATGCCCATCCTTATCCTCGTCGGCGCCCTCCTCTTCCACCGTCACAGGAGAAAGCAACTCACCACCCCACAAAACACCTTTCATACACACCGGACATCCAACTAGGAAAAGCAACCCACTATGAATCTAAAGCCACTCGCCATCACCACCGGCATCCTCGCCGCCCTCTCCGCCATCACCTGGTTCGCCACCCGCACACCCGCACCCGTTCGCGAAAGCAACGACCGCACAGGTGAGTACACTGCTCCAAGTGACCTAGTATCCACTGCCACGCGCATCACCATCGTCGATGAGGGCAAGACTGTCGAGCTCACCAAAAACGACGGACAAGCCTGGCAAGTCTCCAATTTCCACGAGCTCCCCGTTGACTTCGCTAAACTCAAAGAACTCGTCTCACAGCTCACTAAAACAAAAATCGAGCGCTTCGTTACCGCCTCACCCGAACGAATCAAACGCCTCGGCCTCGACACCGCACGCATCACCTTCCAAAGCCCCGACGCCCCCCCTCTCTCTCTTGACCTCGGGCGCATCACCGAAAACGGCGCACGCTTCATCCGCCGCACTGGCGAAACCAGCGCTTACCTCGCACGCCTTGATCTCTGGCTAGATGCTGTGCCCCAAAACTGGGCCAACAGTTCGCTCCTTACACTATCACGCGACGACATCGCCAAAGTTGAACTCGCCCTCCCCGGCGCACCACCTCTCACCATCACCCGCAAAGACAAAGCCGAACCCTTTGCTATCGACCCCGCCCGCGACGACACGCAACTCAAGCCCACCGAGCTCGACAGTCTGCTCGACAGCCTCATCACCCTGCGCTTCAAAGACACCGCCGACCCCACCTCCAAGGACGTCACCGCCGCCCGTCAACACACCCGCACAATCACCCTCACCACCTTCGACCAACGAGTACTCACGTTCACCATAGGCCGCCGCCCAGCCATACCCGCCCCACCCAAGCCCGCCGAAACCACCGCGAGCACGAACCCAACCCAGCCCGCATCCACTGCCCCAAGCGAAGAAGGCACCCCCGCTGGCCCCGTTTACATCTGGATAGACGACACCAGACCCGATCCGGCCATCACCCGGCTAATGAAAGAACGCGCCATCGAAATCAATGAGCACATCCCCATTCCTACCACCCCTGGCACCCTTCTCGAAAAGAAACCAAGCGCGGCGGCGCCGAAACCAGCGCCACCCAAGCCATGAGAAACAAAACGGCCCACCCGCCTCCGACCAACGCCCCGCGACAAGCAGAGCACCCAGGGCCTACGAGAGTTTTTCCCCACACAAAGCAATGGGCGCGCTGTTTCTTTATCCGCTATTTGGTAAATGCTTTGAAGCGCAAGGTGCATCTGACAGGCCTTCACTGTGGCATAGCTTCGCCGTAATAGCCCTGGGTGTTTTTCGCGTTGGCTTAGTGTCAAGTTTTCGGGATTCTTTAGAAAATTCCAGCGACTCCCTTTGAGTTCTGAGCACGTCTTTTCGTCACTCTTTTTTATTCCGGAACGATGAACTCGCTCTACTGCCTCATTGACGTGCGCTATCACGTGAAATTTGTCAAAAACCACGGTTCCTCGCTGTTTTCGCAAAGAGGATGTCCACGTCTGGCTTTCTCGTGTATAAAGTCGTTTTCTTTGCAACGAACAAGAGCAAGGCAATAGTTTCCCGCATGCGTTTCTGGCGGCGTTTTACGATTTCTTCGCAGCGAGGGCGTGGCGGGCGAGGTTGGCGCCAAAGGTCCACATGGGGCCGATGGGGGAGCTGCATTCGTCAAGCACGCGGTCGAGGGCGTTGACGAAGCGTTCTATCTCGCGTTCTCCGAT
>JAITHA010000009.1 GCA_031280235.1 Puniceicoccales bacterium
CTGCACGTCTGGCTGCCGGATGCGATGGAGGGGCCGACGCCGGTCTCGGCGCTCATCCATGCGGCGACGATGGTGGCGGCGGGCGTGTTTCTCATGGCACGCATTTTTCCGATGCTGCAAGGCGAAAGCCAGATGGCGCCCGCAGGGGCCGTCACCACGCTGGGCGTGATGGCCTTCGTGGGCGCGCTCACGGCGTTGCTGGGGGCGGTGGTGGCGGTGGCGCAAAATGACATCAAACGCATCCTGGCCTTTTCCACGGTTTCGCAACTGGGCTACATGATGATGTCCATCGGTGTGGGCGCGCCCGGCGCGGCGATGTTTCACCTGCTCACGCACGCGTTTTTCAAGGCGCTGCTTTTTCTCGGCGCCGGGTCGGTCATCCACGCCGCGCACCACGAGCAAGACATTCGCCAAATGGGCGGTCTGGCGGGCCGCATGAAGATCACCTTCGGCACCTTCTCGGTCGGCATGATGGCGCTCTCTGGCGTGCCGTTTTTCTTTTCCGGCTTCTGGTCAAAGGAAGCCATTTTGCACGGGGCCCACGCGTGGTTCAGCCAAGTGCCATTCCACATCGGCCTCGTGGCCGTGACGCTCACCGCGTTTTACATGACGCGGCTGATGGCGCACGTTTTCTCCGGCAAACCGCGCTCGCACGCCGCCACGCACGCGCATGAAAACGGAACGGCGATGACGCTACCCCTGGCAGCGCTGGCCGTGTGCGCCGTGCTGCTCGGGTTTCTCGGGACGCCCGCCTGGCCATGGTTGCCGGAAGTGCTGCAAGGTGGCGTCGCGGCATTTGTGCCCGGCAAACTTTTCGACGGAGCCGGCCTGATGGCCCTGTCCACGGCGCTTGTCGCACTGGGCATGGGCGCAAGTTGGGCGATTTACGGAAGAGGGAAAATTGCCCGGGCCGACCCGCTCGCGCTGCGTTTCCCGAGGCTGTGGCGCGCGCTGGAGAACAGGCTCTATTTCGATGAAATTTACGACGCCACCTTCGTCCGCCTGAGCAAAGGCCTCGCCGTGTTTGCCGACGCCTTCGACCGCTGCGTGCTGGACGGCCTCGTGCGCGCCACCGCGCAACTCGGTAAAATCCTCGGCCTCATCAACAAGGACGTGGACGAGACGCTCCTCAACGCCGGCTTTGACGCCGGCAGCGAAAGCCTGCGCGGCGCGGGCCAAAGGTACTCGGAAGAACAAACAGGCGAGGCGCATTCCTACCTGCACAATTTGACCATCGGGTTTGCTGTGTTCGCCATAGGCGTCCTGCTCCTCCTCAGCCTTTACCGCTGAAGGGAATGCCGCTGGAAGCTAACGCCTTCTTCTTGTCGGCACCGAGAAAGTCGTTTCCCTGTAAACGCGTATGTCAGACATCGCAATTCTTGAGCTTGCCAGGCAGGCGCGCGATTCAGGGCTGCTGCTTCCAAGCGCACATGAGAACCTCGCCGAATGGCTCCAAGACGGCTTCATGCCCGGCTGGGCAAGAGAAGCCCTGCACGAGCTCGCCACCCAAGGGCAATGGGAAGAACTCAACGACCGTTTTTTCAAAAAGCTCGCCTTCGGTACAGGCGGTATGCGCGGGCTGGCCATCGGGCGCATCTCGCCCCCGGCAGAACGTGGTATACCCTCCGCTCAGGAAACACCCGAGCACCCAGCCGTCGGCGCCAACAACGTCAACGACTTCACGCTGATCCGTGCCACCATTGGTCTTTTCCGCCATATTTCCAAAAGCCTGCAGACGAAACACCCACACCTCGTCATCGCACACGACGTACGGCACTTTTCGCGCCATTTCTGCACACTCGCAGCCGACACCTGGCAACGCCTCGGCGGCGAAGCCTACATCTTCGACGGGCCACGCTCCACGCCCCAACTCAGCTTCACCGTGCGCCACCTGCATGCCGACGCAGGCATCGTCATCACCGCTTCGCACAATCCGCCAGCCTACAACGGCTTCAAATGCTACTTCAACGACGGTGCCCAAGTCATCCCACCGCACGATGCAGGCATCATCGCCGAGGTGGAAGCCGTCCCACTCTCAATGATCGCAGGCTTCCTCGACGCATTCACAGCCCCCCCAAAAATCGTGCCCCCATCCGCAGAGGAAGCCTACCTCGCGCAACTTGCCGACAACGTGCTCGACACTGCCATCATCACACGCGCCAAGCCCTCCGTCATCTACACCAACATCCACGGCACAGGCGACATCATGATTCTGCCCGCGCTCGCGCGCCTCGGCGTCCAAGTAAACACCGTGGCCGCACAACGCATCCACGACCCACGCTTCCCCAGCGTGCAATCCCCCAACCCGGAAAACGCCGAAGCCTTCACCCTCGCGATCAAAGAAGCCCATTTGCACAACGCCGACATCGTCATCGGTACGGACCCGGACGACGATCGTGTAGGAGCCGCCGTACGCGAACGCGACGGCTCCTACAAGCTCCTCTCAGGCAACCTCATCGGAAGTGCCCTCGCCGCCTACCGCATCACAAAGATGAAAGAACTGGGCATCATTCCCCAAGAAGGCACATCACGCGCCACCCTCATAAAAACCTTTGTGACCACTCCCCTGCAAGACGCCATCGCCACCACGGAAGGCGTGCGCTGCGTAAACACCCTGACCGGTTTCAAGTGGATAGGCGCAAAACTCAGAAAATACCAAACCCAAGTCGAAGCCTCCCTCTCACCCGCGCAATCCTACAACGCCCTGCCTTGGCACAAACGCGCGAGCCTGCTGCAAAAACATGCCACATTTTTCATCTTCGGCGGCGAAGAAAGCTACGGATACCTCGGCACAGACAGCGTCCGCGACAAAGACGGTAACGCCGCCGCCCTCATGATTGTCGAACTCGCAGCATGGCTGAAAACACGCAATCTGACCTTCAGCGAATACCTCGCACAAATATACCTGCGCTGCGGATACCACGCCGAAGACCTGCTAAACATAAATCTGGAAGGCGCTGACGGCGCACGCCGCATCCAAAACATCCTCAAAAGTCTCAGAGAAAAACCACCCGCAATAGTCGACGGCACAAAAGTAATCGCCTTCCATGATTTCGCACGCCAGGAAATTCGCGACTCCGACAACGACCCTGTGCCCAAAGAAGATTTTTATTTTTTCACCCTTGCCGACGGAAGGCGCTTCGCCGTACGCGGCAGCGGCACCGAGCCCAAAATAAAATACTACATTTTTGCCAAGGCTCCATTGGGGAATATCACAGACCTCGAAACCATAAAAAAACACGTCGCCACAAGCATCGAAAACTTGAAAAGCTGGCTGAAAATAGACGCCAATCAACGTGCTGAAAAATAAAAAAGATGCTTCCTCGCTACTTTGAGTGAGAGGCTTTGTGACATGGGAAGGTTAGTTTTGCGCCACGGACGCAGAGCATCGTGATAGAGCATTTCAAATAAAACTATAGCCGCAGGCAGCAAACCAGCCTTGGGCATCCCGAGGGGTGCCCAAGGACGGGGCGGAGGCAATGGACGAAGCAAGTCGGGGAAAGTGCGAAGCTGAAGTTTTGCGCAAGCAGGATTCCATTAGACATGTTGTGATATAAGCATTCGTCTCAGTAGCTCAAAAAACACACCAAATTTCTGGCTCAAAATGATAGTTTTTGACAACTTTCGGGCCTCTTATCAGCACTTATGCAGGCTGTGAAAATTCTTTATTGAGACTGGGAATAATATCACAACACGTCTATTTTGCTCCACATCATTTCGATGGGGCTAAGTGTCGCATTCTGGGTGATTATCGCCAAATCATGAATAAACAACGAGAGGATAGCCTGAGATGAAACCCATTAGGATAAATACTGCCTTCTCAGATAAATAATACGGCTGTTGGATTAAAATGAATGTTCTTGTTTGGGGAGTCCTGAGGGGGGCAAACCAACGACGCATAAACGGCAGCATGCAGCAGGCCCCGTCGGGACGAGTGCCCCGCCTTTTTGTGGTACGACTTGTAGGCTGATGGGATGATGTTTGTTTTCGACATACCTTTTCTGCGGTTCCATCCCGAGGTTCCTCGCCCCATCAGGCCTCCCAAACGGCAGATTCATTTGCCCCACGCGCAATTTCCGCCGCAGGCATTGATTTCGAGGGCCGGAGATACGGGATTTTTTTCTTGAAATTATCGAAGATTTCCCAAGGGTGCATCACGGCCTCTGCTGGTCGCGAGAACCCGTTTAAAGTGTTCCTTTCCTATGCTCTGATAATCAGGGGAGTCGATTGACAGATGCCTGTAACGTTGTGTTTTGCGCAGAGCGTGCTGTTTATCAGCCTCGTTTCTTAAGGACGCAAGATGCCGCTACGGGCGTTTGTTGGTGCGGACGCCCACTTTAACATAAAAGGTACAGGAACCTTTTGCCTCGGAACGCCCCAAGTGGAGGCCTCTTTTTTTTCTCTTCCGATGTCATTCCACGACGCCACACGATTGCTTGTCCTCGCGCTTGGCGAAGCGCAGGTACGCACTGACGAAGCTTCGCGCTTCGCGGCGTCGTTCGACAATTCGCGTTTCTCTTTCATGCCTGATGCCGTGGTGCAGCCGCGCGACGAGGCGGACGTGGCCCACACATTGCGCCTCGCCAATGCGCACCACGTCCCGCTGACGATACGTGGCGCGGGTTCGGGTTGCGCCGGGGGGGCGGCACCGTTGCGCGGGGGCTGGGTGCTCCAGCTCGCGCACTGGAGAGGTATCGAGGTGGACTCTGCTGCGTCGCTTGCCATCGTCCAACCGGGCGCGCTCACGGGTGACATCGACGCAGAAGCCGCAAAGCATGGCTTGTTTTATCCGCCCGATCCGTCGTCGGTGAAGTACTGTTCCATCGGCGGGAATATCGCCACAAACGCCGGCGGGCTGCGGGCGGCGAAATACGGAGTATGCCGGGACTATATCTACGGGCTGGAGGGTTTTTTGCCCACGGGTGAATTCGTCCGCTGGGGCGGCGCGGTGAGAAAGTGCGTGAGCGGCTACAACATCAAAGATCTCTGGATTGGTTCTGAGGGCACGCTGGGCATCATCACCAAGGCCGTCCTAAAATTGCTGCCCCGCCCATTGGCGCGCCACACCTTTCTGCTCGCCTGCGAGAGCGATGAACGCGCGCTGGAAGCCGCGAAGGCCCTGCTCGCACAACACGTCGTGCCCTCGGTGCTCGAATTTCTTGATACCCAGACCGTCACCTGCGCCGAGCGACGCAATGGGCGCCCGCTTTTTCAGGAGTCGGAAATGGGGGGGCTGACGCAGGCAGCAGTCCTGCTGGTCGAACTCGACGGGCATCCGGCCTCAGTTGCCGAAGACGTACAGCGCGTCCGCACTTGGGCAAAGCAAAGCGCCAGGATCTATCGCGAGACTGGCGACAGCGCAGAAGCCGAGCGGCTCTGGAACATCCGCCGGACATGCTCTCAAGCAATGTTTCTCCTCGGCAACGCCAAGCTCAATGAAGACGTCGTCGTACCACTCTCCGGATACGTGCCCCTGCTCCAGTTCACCCGCGAAATCATGGCGCGCACAGGCTTGGCGACACCCACTTTCGGCCATGCTGCCGATGGCAATTTTCACATCCACATCATGTACGACCGGGACGACCCCAGGCAGTGTAAGCAAGCCGAAGAGGGCATCCGCTTGATGATGGGAAAAGTGGTGGCTCTGGGCGGGGTCATCACTGGAGAACACGGCATCGGCATCACAAAATCCCCCTTTCTGCGTCTGCAACACACTGGGGCGGAGATCAACGCGATGCAGTCCATCAAGCACGCGCTCGACCCTAACGGCATCCTCGCGCCAGGCCAAATTTTTGAGGTGACGAATATCTGGGATCTGCGCCCCGTGAAGGTCTCCCTGCCCTGGGACAAGCATTGACGCCGTTTGCGGCTCAGCGAGAGTGACGCGCATGCTTGAGGTTTTCACGGTTCCCGCCGAGGTGTCCCCGGACAGGGCAGACAAGGTGCTCGCCATCTGCCTTGGTGCGTTAAGTCGTTCGCAGGTGCAGCGCCTGCTGGACGATGGACGCATCGTTCTCCAAGGCAGCCCGGTACGTGTGCTTGGGCGAAGGTGCCGTCTGGCGCCTGGCGATGCCGTCTTGATAAACCGCCCGCCGCCACCGCCCACACAGCTCGTCCCGGCAGTAATTCCCTTGGATGTGTTGTGGGAAGACGAGCACTTGCTGGCGGTAAACAAGGCGAGCGGCCTCACGACACATCCTGGAGCTGGCACTGGCGAAAACACGCTGGCGCACGCCGCCCTGCACCACACCAAGGGGCGCCTCGCAGCGGCAGGTGGCACGACGCGACCCGGCATTGTGCACCGGCTCGATAAAGGAACATCCGGGGTCATCCTGCTGGCCAAGACGGATCTCGCCTACCACGCGCTCGTACGCCAGTTTTCAGAGCGGAAGCCAGACAAGCAATACCTCGCCCTCGTGAGGCGGCGGCCCGCGTTGTTGTCCGGGAGCATCCGTGAACCCGTAGCGCGTCATCCGTCGAACCGTGTAAAGATGGCTGTCCGAGAAGATGGCAAACCTGCCCGAACGGACTGGGCGGTGGAAGAGTGTTTCGGTGAACAAGCCGCGCGCGTGCGTTGCTGGTTGCTCACGGGACGCACGCACCAGATCCGCGTGCACCTCGCCCACGCGGGGCACGCGCTCCTAGGTGATGCCACATATGGCAAGGCGGAACACGGAGAAGCGTGGCCCGTGGCGAGAGTGATGCTGCACGCCGAGCGCATCAACCTGGCGCATCCCGTGTCGGGCAAGGCACTGGAAATCGTCGCCCCGGTGCCGACGGACTTTCTGGCAGTGGAGGCGCACTTGCGCGAACGCTTTGGAAGTAGGCGGATAGAGCCCATCCCGCCTGGCACCCGCCGAGCTTAACTCATACGCGTGGCGGCTTTGACGGCGGCCTCATCAAAGTAGTTCCAACCCATGCCAGCATCCACGACGATGCTCTGGGCGTTCACACCGCTGGAACGTGGGCTGAGCAGCCAGACAGCCGCGTCTGCCACCTCCTGCGTTGTGACGTTCCGCTTACGCATGGTGAGCATCTCGGCGAAGAGGTAGTTCTGGAGATAGCCTGGGATGCCCGCCGAGGCACTGGTCTTCAACGGGCCGGCGTTGACGGTGTTGAAGCGCACGCGAGTGCTCGCGCTGAAGGATTTCGCGAGAAAGCGTGAGATGGATTCCAAGGCTGCTTTGATGGGAGACATGTAGCCGTAGGCCGGAGCCGTCACCTGCGAGGAGATGCCGATGGAGACGACAGACGCGTCCTCTGCCAACAAGGGTTTGAAGGCTCTGGCCAGCTCGACTAGGGAAAAGGCGCTGATAGTCGCAGCCTGAAGAAAGTCCACGCGCGGTGTCTCATGGAACGCCTTGAAGCCTTCGCTGTAGTTGGCAAAGGCGATGCTGTGGACGAGGCCGTGAAAAGGGCTGTGCGCCGCGGCGAGACTGGCGAGTCGCGTGATTTGCGCCTCGTCCTCCATGTCACAAACGAGGACGGGCCTGCCCGCGAGGAGCGTCGCCAAGGCCTCGCGCCGGGCCTCAGAGCGCACAGAGTAGATCACCTTGGCGCCGAGCGCCTCAAGAGCCTGCGCGATGTGCCATGCAACGGATTTCCGATTGGCGACACCGGTGGTGAGAAATGTTTTTCCAGAGAGTTGCAAATAATCCATGCGCGACCGATGCGGGGGGGGGGGGGACAGGAGGGGTTAAGGAACGACAGCGGGCGACAGCTTATCCACAAGCGCGAGCGCGAAACGGAGCGTGAGTACCAAGTGCCCATTACACGAGACCTTACCCGACATGAAATGAAAGCCTTGGAGCGTCTCACGCATCGCAACGTCAACCGTGACAATGTCGCCTGGCAAAACGGTTTTTTTGAAGCGCGCGCTCTCGATGCGACACAACACCGGCGTCTTCTCACGGAAGCTTTTATCCTCTTTTAATTTCGCCGAGAGAAAGATCGCCCCCGCTTGAAAGACGGCCTCACAAAGCAAGACGCCCGGCGTGATAGGGTTGCCGGGATAGTGCCCCTCATAGAAAGATTCACTGGCACACAAAGTGCGCTCGCAAGTAATGCCATCAGAACGCAGCTGCCTTATCGTGTCGATGAAGAGGAAAGGCTTGCGATGCGGGATGGCGTCGAGAACGGCCTGTTGCGGCAAAGAGTGCTCTGGCATGGTCGGTGCTCCGGGAATGACTACGGCTGCTGCTGCGGCGGCTCCTTGGAGTCCACCGGGTAGAGGTAGCGGCGGTCCACCGCTTGGGCGGCGACAATGACGGAGGTCCCGAAAATGTCGTGCGCGCTCGCCCCGCGCGAGATTTCAGCAGCGGGCCTCTCCAGCCCGGTGAGTATCTGCCCATAGGCGGGGATATTAGCCAAGATCTGTACCATTTTGGAGGCGATGTTCGCACAGTTGAGGTCCGGGAAAATAAGCACATTCGCCTGCCCTGCTACCGAGCTGTCTATGCCCTTGGTGGCTGCGGTGTTGGAATCGAGCGCTGCGTCCACCTGCAACTCGCCATCGATTTCCACCGGCATACCAAAGGCTTTGGCGCGCTCCTTTGCTGTGGCCGTTGCCAACTTGATGCGAGCGATGGCCGGGGGATTGCCACCGCCAACGCTCTTCGTCGAATACGAGAGCATGGCTACACGCGGAGGCCTGTTGGTGAGATGGTAGGAGAGCATGGCCGTCGTGCAGGCGATGTCGGCCAGCTGGTCAGCCGTCGGCTCTGGGATGACAGCGCAATCCGAAAGGAACAATACGCCGTCGATACCATACCGCGCCTCGATCGCTTCGAGGATGAGCATTGAGGAAACCGTCTGCACGCCCTTCTGCCGCGGGACAATTTGCAGGATCGGGCGCAAGCCGCTCGCGGGACCGGATGTGGCACCAGACACGACGGCATCCGTGCCACCCGTGGCCAGCATCATTGCAGCGAAGTAATTCGGATTGGCCAGATACTCGGAGGCCGCTTGCGCGTCGAGACCACTGAAACGCTGATGGCCGCGAAACTTCGCGATATAGCCCGGGAGCTCCTCACTGCGTGTCGGCTCCACGATGCGAATGCCATCAAGCTTTATGTTGAGGCGCGCCGCATTGATTTTGATGCGAGTGCGATCCCCCAGAAGAATGGGTACCCCGAGGCGGCGTGTGGCGAACTGCCGCGCAGCCTGAATGATTCGTGGGTCGGAGCCTTCAGGGTAAACAACACGCTTGGGATGGTTCTGCAGACGAACGCTAAGATGATTAATGAATGACATTGGAAATGTGGTTTCGCGGCGGTACAACAACCCGGCACGCTTGGTTGAAAGGAAGTCGGTAGGAATGCGAACAGGCCTGCCCGTGTCAACAAACGACCCGCAACATGGCGCCGCGCCACAACCTTCACGACGCGCCGAGGAAACATGCCACGTCAGGCAGCTGTATGCGCCGGGCACCACTCTGCACACGCTCGAAATACGGGTCAGGTTTGCCGATAAGATCAAAGGGCTCGTTGGGTAGATTGTTTTCGTCAAACTCCATGTCATCCAGCGGGTCCGTGTCATCGAAAATCATGGAAAGTCGGCGTGCCTCGCGAACAAGGACGCGTGGCGCGTTTTCTACACACCCCTTTGTTACAGGCTCCAGGAGGCATGGGTTATGCGCTTCACGGTGCGCATTGATGAATTTGCGCAGCCAGTTGGCCTCCACTGCCTCGCGGCAAGACAATAGCGCGACATCGGAGAAGTGAATGCAGGCCTTGTACCACTCGCCCAACTCACCGTGGCGCGCCAACAAGGCACAGTTGATGACAGTCAACACTCGCGTCACCTCCCAGCCCAGGCGCGGCAAGAGCACAGACAAGATCTCCATCTGGTCGACAGGGTTTTCGCGCCCATTGGTGAGCAGGAAAACGGTCTCTGGGGCAGTTTCCGGAGAGTCGAGAGAAACCACACCCCCGGCAATACCCCAACGGCAATACTGGACACCAGAAAAAGATGGCATCGCCGACCCATCCCCACCGTCAAACTCGTTAGTGAGATAAACGCGAGCGTCGCCCTCAAGGCCATTGAGGATGAGGTCAGCGAGAATCTCGCGCCGCGCCGAACCAGCAAGTCCAAGGAGGATGTAAGCGGAAGTCATGTCCCAAAGGCAAAAGAGAATCGCACCAGCAGGCAAACGGCTTTTACGCAGCCGCCTGAGGCCCCTTTCGTCACGCGCTTTTCCCTCGCGCCAACAGGGCCATTTCTCTTGATTTCCCTTTCGCTTCATGGACGCCGCACAACTTGCTCAATCGGGCATCATCTTTATCGTATTACTGGCCAGTTTGGCACTGCACGAATTCGCCCACGCGTGGGTGGCAGACAAACGCGGTGACCCTTTGCCGCGCCAACAAGGGCGGGTAACCTTGGACCCATTCGCGCACCTTGACCCGATTGGCTCTTTCTTGATCCCCGGCTTGATGATTTTTGCAGGACCCGGCATTGCGCTGTTTGGCTGGGCAAAACCTGTGCCCATCTCGCTGCCAAACCCCAAAACACAACGCATAGACGACATCCTGATCACGCTTGCCGGCCCCGGGATGAACTTGCTCATTGCCTCCGTAATGGCCCTCGCCATCGGCCTCCTTGAACACCCCCTGCCGACGCTTACCGAGCGCGCCCTCGCCCCAGCGCTTCTCATCAACCTCGCCCTTGTCCTCTTCAACCTCCTCCCCATCCCGCCACTGGACGGTTCCCGCGTGATGCGCCACCTCACAGGCATGAGCGAAGTCACCTACGTGCGACTGGCCAACTACGCCTGGATCTTCCTGCTCGTGCTGATAAACATCCCCCAGTTTCGCCACGTAATGACCCTGGCCATAATCAAACTTAGCCTTCCGTTTTTCTGGCTGGCAGAGAACACTGCAGGCCTCGTCTACGGCTGAGGCAACTCAACGGACGGGCCAGCCAAAGGGAAATCCTTGCGTAGAGGATGCCCCGGATATTCCTCCCAAAGCAAGATGCGGCGGAGATCCGGATGCCCATCAAATCGGATACCAAACAAGTCAAAAGCCTCGCGCTCAAACCAGTTGGCACTCGGATAAAGAGAGGTCAAACTGGGCAATACCGGAGCCAAATCATCGGGCGCATTGACGGCGACGCGGAGATATTCGCGAGCAGTAATCTTGTGGAAATGGCACACGATGCCAAAACGCGGGCGCGCCAACTCCCCCCAATCACAGCCCGCAAGATCGGCGAGCATGTCGAAGCCCAACTCATCGCGCAACGCGAAGGCAAACTCCAGAAGTCTGACGGAAGGCACATCCACAGCTGCATTGTCATCCACATTCCCCGGACGTTTTTGGAGGAAAGGGAAGCGAGCGACCAAAGAAGAAAAAAGCTGCTCGTGCGCCAAAAGCGCTTCGGAAACGGTACCTGCATCGTGCGACATGCCGCTGGAGCTACCCACCCCAAGCCCCGAGTCAAATCGGAAGCAAAGCCACACCACCGTGCTCCAACCAGACGAAGACAAGAGCACCAAACCCGCACACACATCACCGATCCGTCTGATTCGTCCTGTCCAAGGCGGGATCTATATCTTGTTTTTTTTGGGGCGAACGCAGATAGGCATCTACTTTGGAGGCAACAATGACGCCGTAATTTATCGTGCCGAGCCAACCAGACATGATGATGCCGACTGAGCCAGCATGGTAGAGGCCTGAAATGTGGTTGGGGAGTTCCATGGAGACTTTGAGGCCCTCGAATTTTGTGCCAAAGGAGGCGCCTTTCCAATGACGTGCGTAACGCTCGAAGGTGCGCGGGGTGGCGGCTTCCTGCCAATCCACGCAGGATCGGATGTCGGGAATGAGGCGGGTGAGGCCGTCGAGAGCTTCCTGAGTGAGGCGTGCTTTGTGTCGGGCGTAGTTTTCAGGGTCGAGGTTGGCCCAGTCTTCCCAGCGTTGGTTGATGGAGGCGACGATGGCGTAGCGTGGCGTCCGAGTATGTGGACGGGTGTCAGGGTAGTAAACGCTGTAGGTTTTGCTGGTGGTATGCAGATCGACGAGTTCGTCACTTGAGAAGGGTTTTGCACACGAGGTGAAAACGAGGTCCCCAATTGGTGGGATGGTGTATCCATCGCGGATGCCGAGATAGACTTGCGCGGAGCTTGTGTTGACGCGTACGGCTGCGGCTTCGTCGGCGAAAGCTGGGCTGAGGTATTCGGTTCCGATAAGTTGGTGGACGGTGTTTTTGATGTTCGCGTTGGAAAGAATGGCGGTACAGGCAATATCACGAGTGGCACCGTTGCGCATGGATTTCACCCGGATGGCTCTGAGACGTGGTGGTGCGCCGTGGGTAGATGCGGGTTCGAGGAGAATTTTTTCAGCGAGGCAGTTGCGCTGTATCTCGACGCCTGAAGCCTGCATGGTGGCTGTCATTTGGGCGACAAGTTTGTCTGTGCCACCTTGGTAAATGAAGACGCCTTTGCTTATGAAGTTTGAGAAGACGATACCATAGGTGATAGCGGGGTCGTCGAGAGTGGAGCCGTTGGCGTAGGCGATGGGCTCAAAGAGAAAACGGTGAATATCTGGGCGGGCGGGGAAGAATTCTTCAAAGAGGTCGCGGGTGGTGCGTGTGTCATTGTCGTAGTAATTCATCGCGCGCAGGTGGGCGAAGAATGCTTCAATGCGCGTGGTTGGAACACGGAAATGCTCCTGAAGGATGCGGGTGAAATCAGTACGATCGAAGGTGGTCTGGAGCTGAAATTCGGGATTGATGAAGCGGATATCGTGGATTTGGCGGATGGAGTCAGCGATCTCACGAGACCAATATTTTCGGCAGGATTTTATCATGCCGTTCGGGAAACCGTGGAGGGAGACGTCGAACGTGTGGCCGCCAGGGCGTTTGAAGGAGGTGGCGAGGCCGCCGAGCTGAAAGTGGTGTTCAAGGAGGAGGACGCGGTGGCCAAGTCTGGCGAGGCAGTTGGCACCCGTCATACCAGCAAGGCCGCTGCCTATGACGACGACGTCATAACATCCTTGGATGTTGTCCAAATGGTTCGTTGCCATGCTGTGGGAGCAGTGGGGATGCGGACAGGCAGGCCGTTATGACTTGGATCTGGACTTAGAGGTGCCTTTTTCTGCGGGAACTTTATAGGCTTCTTCGACGTTGATATTTTCGGACGCAACTTCTTTGCGCATCTGGTCGTAGCCTGGGCCGCTGGTATCGGCTTCGCCCTCGAAAAATCCGTGCAGCTGGCGAATGCGCGTGGGATGCCGCATTTTCCTGAGAGCCTTTGCCTCAATCTGGCGGATGCGCTCACGAGTGACCTTGAAGAGACGCCCGACTTCTTCGAGGGTGCGGCTGTAGCCGTCTTTGAGGCCAAAACGCAGGGAGAGGACTTCGCGTTCGCGTGGGGCAAGGGAATCAAGCACGTCCACGATTTTTTCGCGCAAGAGGTTGCTGGAGGCCATGTCGTATGGATTCTCAGCGCCCTTGTCTTCGATAAAATCGCCGAAGGAGGAATCATCGCCATCGCCCACTGGGCTTTGCAGAGAGATGGGCTGCTGGGCCATCTTCATGATTTGCTGGACACGCTCGACGGGCATTTGCATTTCGTTGGCGACTTCCTCAGGGGTCGGCTCATGGCCAAGTTCTTGAAGAAGTTGCTTCTGTATTTGCATGACCTTGTTGAGGGTCTCGATCATGTGCACGGGGATGCGGATGGTGCGCGCCTGATCGGCGATAGAGCGCGTGATAGCCTGGCGTATCCACCAGGTGGCATAGGTGGAAAATTTATAGCCGCGGCGGTATTCAAATTTTTCGACGGCTTTCATGAGGCCCATGTTGCCTTCTTGGATCAGGTCGAGGAAGGAGAGGCCACGATTAGTGTATTTCTTAGCAATGGAGATGACGAGGCGCAGGTTGGCTTCGACCATGTCCGTCTTGGCCGTGTGGGCGTCACGAAGCCCGGCACGCATGAGGGAGATGATCTTGAGCAACTCAGGTGGCGGGAGGCGCCACTGGCGCTCGATTTCCTTGTCGCGTGCCTCGATCACTTTGGGGTTGATGTGGCGGGCGCGGCGATCGTTGCGGGCGAGGAGGGCTTTGGCCTCCATTATCTCCTGACATTCGCGAACGGTGGGATGAAAGCGTTCGAGCCATTCCTCGAAAATCTTCGTCTTAAAACAGAATTTTTTGACGATGGGACGAATCTCCAGCTCCAGTTTTTTGAAGCGTTTCAGGGCGCGGGTGCGAGCCTCGTCGGAGCTCGCGCTCTGAACATCACCCCAAGTCCTGTCGAGCTTACGCGAGAGGGTGCTCAATTCCTCAAGCGTGCGCGGGAGGTCGCGGCGCAGGTAGAGATCGCGGCTTTTGACGCGTTTGTCGAGCACGACGCGATCGAAGCGTTCCTCGTGTACCTCGGGCAAAAGTTTGCGCGCGATTTCGAGCTGGTCGGGCACAGTCAGCCACACGGAGAAGAGGGCCTCCATAGCGCGGTTTTCGGCGTTTTCGATGCGTCTCGAGATTTCGACTTCCTGCTCGCGCGTGAGCAGAGGCACCTGCCCCATTTGCTTGAGATACATGCGCACCGGATCGTCGAGGATATCGACGGGCGCGGCCTTGGCCAACTCCTCCTCGGTCTCGTTACGTTTTTGCTTGTAGGTCTCGACTTCGTCTTCGTCGATGATGGAGACTTTCAGTGTGTCGAGGATGTTGAGGATGTTGTCGTATGGTTCCTGTAGACTGGCACTCTCGGGAACGATGCGGTTGATGTCTTGAGAGGTAATGAAACCTTTCTCACGCGACATGCGCACGAGGACAGAAATTTTCTCATTGAGCATCTCCTGCTCATGACCAGGCGGGACGGCCTTGTCGCGCGTGTCGGCGCGGGGGACGCTGATGGGGCCATTGGTGGATTTGGCAGAAATCTTCCCGGCGGATGGGGTACGCAGGCCAAGGCTTGGCTTGAGGCGAATAGCAGCCCTAGGCGGGGGCACAGCTCTCGCGGCGAGCACAAGCTCTTTGGACGGCTGGGCGCGAGGTTTCCGGGAGAGCAACGGTTTTTTCTGCGACAAAACAACAGCTCTCTTGGGAGAGGTGCGCACGGCGGACGATGATTTACTGGATGAAGCAGAGGCGGTTTTCTTTTTGGCGGCCATGAGGAGGCTGTTAAATGAGAACTCGCCATAAGGAAGATTCGTGCGAGTTTTGCAATAATTTCCTTGAAAATACAAGCTCTCTTGCTTGACGGGCGCCCCGAAAAGACAGGCAGGCGCATCTACCTTTCGCCCATTCTCAGTTGATGACTATCGTGCCCTCGGGCAGGCGATATCCTGGCCCTTCCCGACGGGAAACAAGGGCTACGAAACAGGTCAAGACCCCAACACGCCCGAGAAACATCGCTATGACGAGAATGGCTTTGGCCGGTTCGCCGAGGCGGGGCGTGATGCCGCGCGACATGCCAGCCGTGCTCGTCGCGCTAACGGCCTCAAAGGCGAGATCTGCCACAGGCAGCTCCGGGTGCAGCAGGCAGAGCGACATCGTGACGAGGAGCAGGAAGCCGATGGCGAGCAGAATGGTGGCAAGAGCTCGGTGGGCGATGGAGTCGTTCAGACGGCGCCCAAAGGCCTCGATGTCACGTCGGCCTGTGATGACGTGCCGCAAGGAGAGTACCGCCACGCCAAGCGTCGTCGTCTTGATGCCACCCGCCGTGCTCGATGGGCTGCCTCCGATGAACATCAGGAACATCACAATGATGGACGTCGCCGGAGTGAACAACATGTCAGACGTCAACGTGAACCCGGAGGTACGCGCTGCGACGGCATAAAAAGCCGACACGAACCACGGGCTGTGCGGCCCAGAGTTACGGTCTCCCACGACAAATTCTGAGATGTGGAAGATGAGCGTGCCACCGACGAACAAGACGAGTGTGGTCGCGAGCACGAGGCTTGTGTTCGTCGAAATGCGAGGCGGGTGGGCAAACGGGAAGCCCAAACGTCTGCGAAACGCAGCCCCAGCTGCCTGCCAGCAATTTTGCACGACCGGGAAGCCAATCCCCCCCGCGATAACGAGCAAAAGAATGACGAGCAGCACACCGCCATTGTTAGCCACGGCCCCGTCCGCAAGATTGCCGCTGAGTGTGGAAAAACCCGCGCTGCAAAACGCCATTACAGCATGAAATATGGCAAAGAATGGACGCTCTCCCGCAGGAATCGTCTCTGTGCCGCCAACGGCAACACCCACCTTGGCCAGCAAGGCGCCCATAGCCGAATCCGGACCCGCCTCAAGAAAACCGTAGATCGCCATGGCGCCCAAGGCCTCGCACACAAAGGTGAAGCCGACTATTGTGCCCAGCACGGAGCCGACCTGCCCCAAGGTGTCCTCGCTTAAAAGATCGCGCAAGGCGATGCGGTTTCGCAGCGAAACGCCTCCAGCAAAGAAGTAGGCGAAAAAATACGTGAACGTCATCACGCCAAGACCGCCCAACTGCGCCAAACCGAGGATCACCCACTGCCCATGACGCGTGAAGGCTGTAGCCGTATCAAGCGTGGTCAGGCCTGTGACACAAGCCGCGCTCGTCGCCGTGAAGAACGCATCCGTCCAGGCAATGCCAGCGGGTGTTGCGCGCGGGGTCTTCAGCAACAACGTCCCCACGAGGATGAGCAGAGCAAAGCTCAACATGAAAACGGCACCCGGGGCGAGGTAGCGGTTGGAGAGGATCTGGTTGTTCCGCAAACCGCGCAAGACAAGGAGGATGAGCAGAGTCAACTGCGAGAATGCCAAATAAAGCAAAGTGAACGCACGTGGCGATAGACCCACATTCAAGCCGCCGAGCCACTCATAGAGGGCGCCTCCGAGAAAAGTCTCCAGAGCCGCGACCACTGCGAGCAAACACTCCAACTTGTGTGTGCGCACGTACTCAAGCGGGCGCGTCTGCAGCAGGATACGGCAAAGCTCTTGGAACACAAAAACGGCGATTACCACCCGCGAGGCGGTGCCCAACACAGAGTGCCACTGAGCCGGGACATGCCAGCCCACAAGGGTGACAAAAATCCCCAACGCCCCAAAACCGCAAAGGATGAGCACGGTGTTCAGCGCCTTCAAGCAGGCGTCGCGACGCGTGGCATGGATCAGATGGCCCATAGGTGTCGAAGAATAGAAATCCCGCTATCGGTGGCAAACCACGGAGTGGCGAGTCAAAAATCCTGCCGGTAGAAAGCCTGCATCTGCTCGACGTAGCGCGCCACGACACCGTCGTCCAACAAGGCATTTGCCAGGATGACACCGTCGCGCACGGATGGCACGCGCCCCGCCACCCAAAGGGCGCTGGCAGCGTTGAGGATAATCGTCTCGCGCAAGCCCTTTGGCGCAGCGTTGCCGAGGAAACGCGCAAACAGTTCCCGGTTTTCGTCCGCATTGCCCCCGAGCAATTCATCGCGCGGGCGAGCCTCCAGGCCAAAATCCTCTGCATGCCATTCCCCCTGGATGTGCGCCAGCTCGCCGACGCCACGAACACGGTTCACACCCGCCGTGGCCAACTCGTCAAGCCCCCCCCCCTCGCGCAAAACGCAGTGGCACACAAGGCCGCGCCGCACACCGAGGCGCGCCAGCACCATCGCAAGCAAATCCACCCAATGCTCCGAAAAAACACCCAGCAAATACATAGGCGGCGAGACGGGGTTGATGAGCGGGCCCAGAATGTTGAAGACCGTCTTGTAGCCCTCTGCCGCAAGCGCCTTGCGCACAGGCATGAAGGCCTTGTAGGTGGGATGAAATGAGGGCGCGTAGAAAAAACAATAGTGCAAACGTTCCAGCGACTCAACGAGACGCGCATCTGGCACCTCGACAGGAATGCCGATGTTCGACAGAAAATCCGCGCTCCCCGACTCCGAGGTGATAGAGCGATTGCCATGCTTCAAAACGTCCACACCCGCCGAGGCCACGATGAGACTCGTCGCACTGGAAATATTGAACGTGCCCGATTTGTCGCCCCCCGTGCCCACTATGTCTATCGCCACATCAGGCACCTTCAGCCCATCGACTTGACGTGAAAGATCGCGAAACGTTTTCGCAAAAGCATACACCTCCTCCACCGATTCGCCCTTGAGTGTGAGAGAACGCAAAAAACGCCTCTTGCCATCAAAGTTTTCATTCGCATCCGCCAGCCAGAGAGCCATCTGCGTGGCCTCCACCTCGTCCAACGACACTCCGCCCTCGACCCGCGCGGTCAGGCGTTCCCAAGGAATGTTTATCTGCATAGACGAACAGGCACTAAGGACTTCTCCCGCACTGACAATCTTTCCCGAAAAATGCCCCTCCACGGGAAATGCGGGAAAAGCGCGGCTCAAGCATCCACCCAAGCACTGGCACCATCCTTTCCGCGCTTCATGGCAAAGTAGGCTTGCAGCAGTGAACGGCACTCCGCCTCCAAAACTCCAGAGAAGACCTCGACGCGGTGATTCAACCTCGGCAACTCATGCATCGCCGCCGCGCCACCAAGACAACCCATCTTGGGATCTCCCCACGCGAAAACCACCCGCCCCAAGCGCGCCATGACAGTCGCACCCGCGCACATCGGGCAAGGCTCCTTGGTGACGTAGAGCGTGCACGCATTCAGCCGCCAATCGCCAAGGTACGCGCTGGCCTGCGTGATAGCGAGAATCTCCGCATGGGCCGTGGGATCTCGCAAAGAATCCACACCATTGTGCGCAGCTGCCACGACGTCCCCCCTGCATTCGATAACAGCTCCGATAGGCACCTCATCCTCGCGCCAAGCCTCGATTGCCTGATTATAGGCAAGCGCCATGTAAAAAGCATCGTCACGTACCAACACCGAGGGATGCAGTTTCTCAAAAGGGCAGTTCTGGCGTATCCGCCTCATCAAGAGTCCCCTCCCCGGCTGCGTTTATCAACGAGTTGATGCAAAAATCTCGGATTGGCGGGATTTCCCTCCATTGTTGGAAGACAATCGCGTTTGTTGATTCTACTCCAAATCACACAGCGTTTGTGGCTTTTCTTTGATATTAATTCCAAGCAAATACGCATGCTGCGCCTAGGCATTTTCTCCATGCCGACAAGGGTATTTTTGAGAAAACGCACAGAGGCGAGCTCAAATACCTCTCTGTTGTCCAACTCATCGGCCTTGTAAAACTTCCTGCCCACAACCAAAAATTTCAATTGCTTAATGACACGAATGAACTCACTTCCCCACTTCTTCAGCCTAGTCATAAGCCATTTCCAGTAGTTGTGGGTTTTCTGGCAATTGCCCTTCTTGATGAGCACGGCGAGAACGTCACCCCAAACAACACGAACTTCCCCGTCGTCAAAAAAGCGGATGTATTGTCTAATGACCATTTTGTGCGCGGAATAAATCAACGGAAGTGACAGTAGTGGCACTGGCACTTGGGTCAACAGCATTTGCAAAAAACAGCATTCTTGGCGAATAAAGTTTAGCGGGGAAAGGCAGACAAAAAACGTTTGAAGTGAATTTCGAAAATCTCACTTTAAATGTGGTTTTCATAAAATCATTTCAAGCTATACATAGTCGCCCATGCAAGTTCTTCTCATCAACGGCAGCCCGCACAAAAATGGCTGCACATTCACCGCTCTCAGCGAAGTTGAAAAGGCGCTCCACAAGAACGCGGTCAAAACACGCTGGTATCACCTTGGCACCAAGCCTGTCCAGGGGTGCATCGGCTGCCGCCAGTGCAAAAAAACCGGACACTGCACCGTTGCGGAGGATGCCAACGCGCTCGCCGGGCAAATTCAGCAAAGTGACGGCGTGATCGTCGGCTCGCCCGTTTATTACGCCTCCATCAACGGCGCGCTCGGTGCCCTACTCGACCGCACTTTTTTTTCAGCCTCCAGAACGTTTCGTGGCAAACCCGCCGCCGCCGTCGTCTCCTGTCGGCGCGGCGGCGCGAGCTCAGCATTCGATCGCCTGAACAAATATTTCACATTGGCGGAAATGCCGCTCGCCACTTCGCAATACTGGAACTCCGTCCACGGCAATACGCCCGAGGAAATTGCGCAAGACATCGAGGGCCTCCAAGTCATGCGCACACTTGGATATAACATGGCTTGGCTCCTCGCCTGCCTCGCCAGCGCCCGCGCAAACATCCCGCCCCCGGAACGCGAAGAACGCCTCGCCACCAATTTCATCCGATAAGTAAAAACGATCGCAAAGGCGACTCTTCCTCATGAAAACAAATCCGATTCGAACCTTATTTTTACTCCTTGGAATACTCGCATGGCAAATGCCGGTGGAAGCGCAACACGCACCCGCGCCAACCAAGCTCATGGGACACCGCTTTTTAACTTTCAACACTGCGATCTGCGTCAACCACATCGAAACCACGCGCACGACCAATGCAGGCGTCGGCGTTCGCAAAGAGGACTTGAAGAACGAAAAGCGTTACTGGGCAATCACTCCTGAACGCGTCAAAACTTTTCGGGAAGCTATTGAAAACGGATTTCCCGGTGCTCGCATCACATGGGGAATCAGCTGGAAAGCCCTGCACGACGCGACGCCAAATTTCATAAAAATCCGCCAAATGATCGTCGATTATCACCATCAATACGGCGACGACATAACGCTGATGCCTCACAGTTATTTTGCCAACGTCCACAACAGCATCGATCAAATTAACAAAGACTTCCACGACGGCCTTGCAATGATCAGCAAAATGGTCGGCAAAGGTTTTCGCCCCAAAAGCGTAATCTCCGGATTCCTCGCCGCACCCAACTTGCAATACCTCGCCGAAAAAGAAAACATCCACGTCTGCCAGGGAAATATCTGGAGCCAATACTCCGTTGACAATCAAGACGGAGAAGGCTCCGTCTCTTATCCATACTATCCATCCAAAGAGCATTTCTGCAAGCCGGCGCAAGACAAAGGCGACTTTATAGACTGCGTCAACCTCGACGGCTGGACTGTTGATTTTCTGGCCGCCCGCCACGAAGGTTTTGTAAATAGTGGAAAATCCTACAACAGCCGCATGGGCGTCGGGCCCATCGAAACTTTGCTGTTTTTAGGCAAAGAAAAAGGACTGAGGCAAATGCTTCACACCACCGCCCTGCATTTCGACAAACCCAATTTCGAAGC
>JAITHA010000098.1 GCA_031280235.1 Puniceicoccales bacterium
GGACGTTTTTCATAGGGATGAGACATTGAGGGTTAGCTTGAGAGAACAGGCGAAACGCCGCCTGTCCAGCGACGTTCTTTTAAAAAGTTCCCCAAAGCAAGAAGTATTTTTCAAAAAAAATGCTCTAATACACGCATGCTTCGGCAAAAAAACTCCTTAGAGCAGTCGAGGCATAGAACAGGGTTTTTCAGAGACGACTATTTTGCCTCGTCCCGTCGGGCCTTTCCAAGCTGAAAACGCTCCGCGACAGACCGTCAACGGCGCATTCGTCGAGCGCGCCCTATCAGAATGCACCCTGCCCAGACAGCATGAGGGCGGCACCCCGATCGAAGCTCACAAAACAAACGCGTTTTCCAACAAACTCAGCGCGAGGTAGTCTTGAAGGTCATGGGTGGCCGTTTCGCAAAACTGTGCATCCGGCAAAGGCAAAGCCGCGTAATCGATGAGGGCATCGGCCCCGCCCACGAAAATACGCGCCCCGGGCGGCAGATCCACGGGTGCCAGCTCGCAGAGGCAGGCAAGGCCTTCCTGCAAATCCTCCATGGCATAGGGCAGGCCTGCTGGCAGCGGCAGTGAGAGCCCGGCCCTCTGATAAAAATCTGCCAATGCGCCACGGGCATCGCGCTGCAACCAGCGGGCAAGGTAGCGCACTTGGGTGCGGCTGACTCGTCCGCCACAAGCCGCCTCTGCCGGAAAAGCGCGAAACGGACAAAGCAACACGCATCGCGCAGGAGTGCCCTGCCCTTGCAGGGCCTCAGCCAAAAGCCACGCGCCAAGCGAATAGCCTGCCACCGCGTCCCACTGCCCGGCGAGCATCGGGCGCAACTGCGCCCGAACAGGAGGAATGACGGTGAAAGCGTGCCGCGGCCAGTGAGCCTGCAGCAACCGGTGCTGCGCCTCTGGCGAAATGCCCCAGCCACCGACAAATAAAATCCGTTGCGGCGCGCCCACTTGGGCAGCACCCAAGGCCGCCGACAGCGCCTCGGCGAAGCGCGCGAGCTCCGCCTCACCAAGCCCACGACGCAGGGAAACACGCAAGCGCGAACTGCCAGCAGGAACCGTGGGCGGGCGAATGGCTCCAAGTTCAAAGCCCCGCTCGCGCACGACGCGCGCACAGCGCAAAGTTTCTGACGCATCGCCAATGGGGATGGGCACGATAGGCGAATCGCCATCAGGAATGGCGGGAACGAGCGCTCGCAAAACCGCGCGCCAACGCCGCGAGAGCGCATGCAACCCCGCGCGCTCAGCGCCCATCTGCTGCACACGGCGCACAGCCGCCAAGGCCGCCGCCGCACTCGCCGGTGCGAGGTAGGTGGAATAGACAAACTCTCCCGCAAAATTCAGCAGGTAGCGACGCACACTTTCACTACGGCACAAGACGTAGGCTCCTTGCGAACCAAGCGCCTTGCCAAGCGTGCCCACGAGGAGATCCACGCTGCGAGCCACCCCGGCGGCCTCCGCCAGGCCCGCGCCTGCAACGCCATACCAGCCCGTCGCGTGCGCCTCGTCCACCACCAGCACAAAGCCGTACTGCTCTCGCAAAGCGGCCAGCCGCGCCATGTCCGGGGAATCGCCGTCCATGGAAAAAACGCTCTCTGTGGCCACGAATGTGACTCCACCGCCCTGCCGTGCGTCCTCTTCGGCGAGCAGTGCCTCCAGATGCTGAAGATCGCAGTGGCGATAACGACGAAAGCGCGCGCCAGATTTGAGAATCCCGGCCACCATGCTGTTGTGAATAAGCCTGTCGGCCAGCACGAGATCGCCGCCCTGCGCGAGGATGCCCAGCAAGGCGGAATTCGCCGCGTAACCCGAGTTCCATACAAGGGCGTGCGGAAAACCGTGCCAGGCGGCAAGGGCCGTCTCCAGCCCGGCGTGAAGGCGCGTGTAGCCGCCCACGAGCGGCGAGGCAGAGGCCGAGCATCCCCAACAGGCCAGAGCCTCGCGCGCGGCGTCAACCAGAGCAGGGTCTCCCGCCAGGCCCAGGTAATCGTTGCCGGCGAGATTGACGGAGGGCACCCCGACCTCGCGCGGGACGAGCAAACGCTCTGTTCCTGCTTTGCGTCGGATTTGCAGCGCAGCGTCAACTCTCAGCAAAAGGCGATCGATGTGTGGCTCGATCATCGCGTTCCCGGGGTAGGACGTGAACCGGAATTTCCCACCGGCAAGGACAAGGATCGGAGAAATGACTCAAGCGCTGCACAGTCAGCGGGAATAATTTCCCCGGAGCCTTGCTCGGCGAGGACGCGGCAGGAAGAGGCGGCAAGATTCTCACGGTTGGAAAAGCGGACACCCTCTCCGCAAGGCGTCGTCTCGTTGAGCCAAAAATAGGGTTCTGGCAATTGCCTCGAACGACAGTAAGCCGCAAGCAGGCGCGCATGATGAATGGCCCCGAGGCAATTTTCGACGACGAGCACAGAGGCATCCGCACGCACCAACATGGCGAAATCCACCCAATCAGCGAGCGAAGCATCAATCGGCGCAGCAAGCCCGCCCGAACCCTCGACAAGGCGCGCATCACACGACGGAAGCGCATCCACAGCGGCGACAAGCTCGCGCAACGAAAGCGCACGCCCCTCAAGACGCGCCGCCGATACCGGGGCCAACGCTTCGCGAAAAGAAAAAAGCGTGTACGCAGCAATGCGGGCAGCGGAAGCAGGAGACACCGCAGCTGCCAAGGCCACAGCCTGCAGGGCATCGCCCGGCGTGCCCGGTAGCACGCCCGTCTCGACCGCCTTGACGACCTGCACCGTGCAACCCACTTGCGCAAGAAGCGCAGCAAACGCACCAGTGACGCGCGTTTTCCCGACGCCAGTGCCCGACCCGCTAAAAAGGATTGTGCGCATAGGGCTCCGTCTTTCACGAAACACTCGCCCACTTGCAAGTTTTCTCCCCGAACAAGCGCTTGCGCTGCGCGTGGTGGCAGGAACAGCATGAAAATGAAAAAAGTTGACAGGCATATGAAACACACCGTCTTAGCGCGGCCATGCCTCGTGCTCTGTCAGTTATCGCTGTGCTCATCGCCTACCTTCTCGGGGCGTTCCACTGCGTGTTAGCCGAGCTTGCCTGCCAGGAAATAGACCGCGGCGCCTGCCATACCCAAGTTTCAAGCGCCCCGGCGCAAATCACAGAAGTGGGCGACGAGGAAGGGCATTTTCACCACCACGACACCGTATGCGAAGTGGAACCGACGCTGCTGGCGCCTAATGCCTCCGAGGGCAAAAACCGCGCCCCAGTGCCGAGGATCAATGAGCCACCACCCGCTTGGGTAAAATGCCTCATCGCCGCCCTCGCCACAGTGTGCGCCCTGCCGCAACAGCACATGAGCGCGTGGCTGGAGCGCGAACACCTGCCCTTCATCGCAAGTGGCTGGCAGTTCATGACGCGCGCCTGCGCCCCAGCCCGGGCTCCTTGAGCCGGGTACAGTCCCGAGTACACGGGCTCGCCCGTGGCACGCCGCGCATGGCTGGCCACATCCTTTTCCCACAGCACACCAAACGTTGTGCATAGGTAAATGGAGCGCTGCCAATTGTGCGCCTGCTGCAACACGAGCCCCCATGCAAAGGAAGTGCCTGCGCACTTCGCCCACGAACAAGCGGGCAGCAAACACCACCCAACAACGTTTTTTACCATCATGCACAAACCACTTTTCACTCTCATCACTCTCCTCACAATAAACGCCACAGCACTCGCCACGCACCCGGCCAGTGCACCGACAACCAGCGCGCCAACGCCCCGGCAAACACAAGTCGCCGCCAAGCCCGTACACATCGACGCCATCGTAGCACAGACACTGGCGCTCAGCCCGGAGTTGCGTTTTTACGAAAACGAAATCGCCTGCGCCGCAGAACGCCGCACCACCACCGGGCGCTGGAACGACCCGGAACTGTCCGTCGAAATCGGGCGCAAATCCAGCCGCGAGGCAAACGGCATCTACGCTGGAGACGGGCTGGCATGGAGCGTGACGCTCGCGCAGCGCTTCGACTTCTCCGGGCGCAACGCCCTGCGCAAGGCCATCGCGGAGAAACAAATCGAGCGCGCCCAGGCAGGGCTGGAACAATTCCGGCGTGAGCTGGGCGCCAGGGCCGCCGAACTGGCCCATGCCCTCCTGGCCGCGCAACAACGACTTGAAGCCACTGAGGAATGCGTGGCGCGCACACAAGCCGTGCTCGCCAGCCTCGCCCAACGCGAACCCTCGGGCATCCTCAGCGTGCTTGAAATGCGCGTCATCGAAGCAGGCTTGAAGAAGCTCTCCTACGAAGCCGTCACACAACGCGCCCGCTTGAGCATGGCACTGGGTGACTTGAATCTCTTACGCGGCCTGCCCCCTGCCTCGCCTCTCTCTCTCGCCAACGAGACAAATGCGCCTGTCGAGGCCCCAGCCGATGCGTCGCTGCTCGCAACCGCCTTTCGCAGCAACTACACTTTGCGCCAATACGAACTTGAGCTTCAGGAACAGGGCATCGCCTTGGATTTGGAGCGCAAAAATCTTTTTAACGAAGTGACGCTCTCGGCCTACTACTCCGAGGAAAAAGCCGGTGCCAAAGACCGCGCATTCGGACTGGGAGCAAGCCTGCCTCTACCACTCTGGAACCGCAACGCGGCCTCCATCTCAGAGGCACGCTCACGCCAGGGCCAAGCCGAGACAGCCCTCTTCCGGATGCGCCGCGACCTGCACAAAGAACTGCTCGCCGCCGCCGCGCTCTACCGCGCCAACCAAAGTTTCCTGTGCGAAAACAATGCCGTAGAGCTCGCACGCTTTCACGAGGCCGCCGCGCAAGCCGAACGCCACTACCGGCTGGGCGCCATCCCCATGGCCACATACCTGGGGCTGCAACAGGCATACCTCGAAATGGTGGAACTGCACACCACAGCACGCACGGAAGCAATCCGCGCCGCCGCGCAGATCAGCATCCTGGCGGGCCTGCCGCTCCAGCACTTTTTCCCCTCCACGGCAAAAGGAGGGGCACAATGAAACAGCCGCCAGCCAGACATCTCTCGCGCACCCTGCTCTACGCCAGCCTCTACGCCGCAAGCCTGCTCACCCAAGGTTGCGACGAGTACGCCGGAGATAAACACCCGGCTGAGCACGCTGGCCACGACGAGGAAAACAACGACACACTCGTGGCCCACGTGCCCGGGCAAGGCTTGAAGCTCGCACACGAGGTCGCCGAATCTCTCGGCCTGCAAACAACCACAGCCGAGATGCGTAGCATAAACCGCACCATCACCCTCCAGGCACAAGCACTGGACGCCACATGCGCCGTGGCCGCAGTACACGGCGAAAATTTGGCCGACTTTCGCCCAGGCCAGCTCTTTGCCATCAACGGCACAGCCACCCAGGCCCGCTTGCTCAACATCTCGCTGGCCACGCAAAAGGCCTCAGGCTTCGCCGAACTCGTCTTCGAGCTCAAACCCGCGTTGGCAGGGAACGGAGCGCCAGCACAGCTCACGCTAAGCCGCGACATGGAGACCCCCAACAACGGCGTAACCATTCCGCGCACGGCTCTGCTCGAAAGCAGCAACGGCAACTTCGTCTACGCCGTGGCAAACGGTCATTACCGCCGCACACCCGTTCAGACAGGCGGAGCAAACGCCACGCACGTCCTCCTCAAAGGCGGGCTGCCTGCGGGCACCACAATCGTCACCATGCCCGTGGAACAACTTTGGCTCGCCGAACTGCGCCTCACCAAGGGCGGCGGCCATTCCCACTGATGGCGCCAAACCGCATAACCCAACAAGCACGTCAAACCATGATTCCCCGCATCCTTCAATTTTCACTTGGGCAGCGCGCCTTCATCGTCTTCGCCGCGCTCATCCTCATCGCGCTCGGCATTCACTCTGCCACGCGCCTGCCGATGGACGCCGTGCCCGACATCACGAACACCCAGGTACAAATTAACACGGCTGTGCCCGCGCTCGCTCCTGAAGAAATCGAGAAACTCGTCACCACACCTATCGAAACCGAAATGGGCGGCATGGAGAAACTTGAAGAGATCCGCTCGCTCACCAAGGCCGGCCTCTCTCAAGTGACCCTCATCTTCAAGGACGGTACCGACATCTACCGCGCACGACAACTCGCTGGCGAGCGCCTCCAAGCCGTCGCCGAAGCATTGCCCTCAGGCGCCGTGCCCAAGCTCGCGCCCATCACAACGGGCCTCGGAGAGATCTACCACTACACGGTGCGCTACACGCCAGGATACGAGCCTGCCACCACGGACGAGGCCGCACTGCGCCACCTGCGTGCCATCCAAGACTACACGCTGAAGCCTGCACTGCGCACCGTTCCTGGCGTCGCCGAGGTGAACACATCCGGGGGCAGCCAGCCGCTACTCATCGTCTCGCCCGATCCGGCAAAACTCACCGTCCGTGGCTTGACGATAGACGACATCTCGCGCGCTATCTCGGCAAACACACGCAATGCGGGAGGCGCCATTCTCGAAAAAGGCGGCGAGGGCATCACGGTGCGCATCGCCGGGCGCGTGGCCAACGCAAAGGAAATCGCGACACTCCCGCTGAAATTTTCCGCCGACACCTCCGCCCTGCGTGTGGGCGATGTGGCGTCCGTCACCATGGGTTCCGCTGTGCGCAACGGTGCGGCGACGCACAACGGGCGCGAGGCCGTCATCGGCTCCGTGCTCATGCTCACAGGAGAAAACAGTCGCGTGGTTGCCAAGCGCGTGCGGGAAAAACTCGACACCCTTGCCAACACGCTTCCGCAGGGAATCGAGATCGAGACACTCTACGACCGGACAAGCCTCGTCGAACGCACCATCGCCACCGTGGGGACGAACCTGCTCGAAGGAGCCTTGCTGGTGATGTCCGTGCTGTTGGCCCTGCTCGGCAACTGGCGCGCCGCGCTCATCGTCGCCTCGGCCATACCGCTATCCATGCTCTTTGCCATCACGGGCATGGTGCAGCTCGGCGTACCGGGCAACTTGATGAGCCTCGGGGCGGTGGATTTCGGCCTCATCGTGGATGGTGCCGTCGTGATGACGGAAAACATCGTTCGCGTGCTTGACGAAAGACGCCGTGGGCTCGCACGCGAGCTTTTGCCGGAGGAACGCCGGCAAGCCGTGTTCGATGCCTGCCGCCAGGTCGGCGTGCCCACGGTACTCGGTGTGGCAATCATCAGCATCGTTTACTTGCCGTTATTTGCGCTCACGGGAGTCGAGGGGAAAACCTTTGCACCGATGGCGCTCACGGTGCTTCTCGCCCTCGCAGGCGCGCTGCTGCTCACGCTGACACTCGTGCCCGTGCTCGCCGCGAGTTTCCTGCATGGGCGCGCCAACACACGCAGCGGCGAGTCCCTGGCGTTCTCGCTCGCCCGCCGCGCCTACCAGCCTGTGCTGCGCCTGGCCTTGCGCGCGCGCTGGCTGCCCATCGCCCTGGCAGTGGGGGCCTGCGCTGGCGCCGCCGTGATTTTTCCAAGCCTCGGTTCAGAATTCATCCCGCGCCTCGACGAGGGAGACATGGCCGCGCAAATCATTCGCACTGGTAGCATCAGCCTCGGGGCCTCCATGGAGATGCAGAAAGCCACGGAAAAAAGGCTCATGGAAAAATTTCCCGAACTGCGCAGCGTCTTCTCGCGCGTGGGCACCAGCGAGGTGGCGACAGATCCCATGGGTGTCAACGTCGGCGACACTTACATCCTTCTGCATCCGAGAGAGAAATGGCGTACGACAAGCAGCCCGCATGGTGACAAACGCCCCATCACCAAGGACGAACTGGCCACGCTGATGTCACGCGAGATGGCCATGTGCTTCCCGGCCCAAACTGCGCTTTTCTCCCAGCCCATCGAATTGCGCTTCAACGAACTTCTCTCGGGCAGCCGCGCTGACATCGTCGTGAAAATCTTCGGAGAAAACCATGATGTCCTCGGGCGCCTCGCAGCAGAAGCGCGCGAAATCCTAGAGCACATCCCTGGCGCCGGAGAGGTGGAGATGGACGCCACCGGGCGCACACCCACGCTGCAAATCACGATGGATCGCGAGGCCATGGCACGCCTCAATGTGCACGCCGACGCCGTGAACGCCGTGGTCGAGGGCGCCCACGCCACCACAATTTGCGGCCTGCTCATCGAAGGAAGCAAGCGCATCCCCATCGCAACCCAGCTGCCGGGCGAAATGCGCAACGACATCGCCATTGTCGAACAGATCGGCGTGCGCACGCAAGACGGCGGCCTTGTCCCCTTGGGGCGTATCGCCCGGGTGGAGATGGTCGAGGCGGCCAGTACCATCCAGCATGAAGCTTTTCAACGACGCACTGGTGTGCAGGTGAATTTGCGCGGACGCGACATCGCCAGCTTCGTCGCCGAAGCACGAGTGCGCCTAGCCAAAGAGCTGCAACTCCCAGAAGGGTACCGGGTTGAATTTGGCGGCGCGTTCAAGAACTTGGAAGTCGCGCGCGCGCGCCTCATCCTCATCGTGCCCGCCGCCCTGCTGTTGATCTTTGCGCTTATCCAGGCGGCCTTTGGCAGCGTGCGCCAGACTCTCGTTGTCTACACTGGCGTGCCGCTGGCGCTCACCGGCGGCATCATCGCCCTGTGGTTGCGCGGCATGCCCTTTTCCATCTCGGCAAGCGTGGGCTTCATCGCGCTCTCCGGCGTCGCCGTGCTCAACGGCCTCGTCCTCGTATCCTTCATCAACCAGCTGCGCGCGGCAGGACGGCCTTTGGCCGAAGCGACAGAGGAAGGCGCGCTTGCCCGCCTGCGCCCAGTGTTGATGACAGCCCTCGTCGCCTCGCTCGGTTTTGCCCCAATGGCCATTTCCACAAGCACCGGCGCCGAAGTACAGCGCCCGCTGGCCACAGTGGTGATAGGTGGCATCTTAAGCGCAACATTCCTCACACTCCTTCTGCTGCCCACCCTTTACGCCTGGGTGGAACACCACCGGGGAGAAAAAATAGGGTAACGAAAGAGCTCGCCCCACCGGAAGCAAATCCCCGTGGTACAGTTCAGACTCGTCAGGCTGGCACGAAACATTTTTCCCCGTGCCTGCAAATGGACAACTGCCCAAAGAGTCCGTCACCTGCCGCCGTGCACACGCGCCTTTCTCCGACAAAGAACACTTCCGCCTTTCGGGCAAAGATGCTCGCGTGGTTTTTGGCGCACCAGCGCAAGCTTCCATGGCGGGAAAGGCCCTCGCTCTACAAAACAGTCGTCTCCGAGTTCATGCTCCAACAGACCCAAGTGGACACGGTGTTGCCGTATTTTGCGCACTGGATGCAACGTTGGCCTGATTTCACCGCCCTCGCCACAGCAGAAACCAACGAAGTCGTTCACGCTTGGGAGGGCCTCGGCTACTACAACCGCGCCCGCAATCTCCTCCGCCTCGCGATACAAGTGGCCGCCATGCACGAGCCCCCGCGCACTGCAGCGGCTTGGTTGGCCATGCCGGGCGTGGGGCCCTACACCGCAGCAGCAATCGCGAGCTTGGCCTGCGGCGAAAACATCGCCGTGGTGGACGGAAACGTCGTGCGCGTACTCGCGCGCCTGACGGCGGATGTGCGAGTCTTCAAAAGCAATGGGGACGCCGTGAAAGCCTTTGGTGGCCTGGCACAAGCACTGGCCAATCCAGCCAACCCCGGCGACCACAACCAAGCGATGATGGAACTCGGGGCCACTATCTGCCGCCCGCGCAAGCCCTTGTGCATCACGTGCCCGGTGCTGGAATTTTGCGCCGCAAGCGCCTGCGGCACAGAGGAAGATTTTCCGCACATGGCTCCACGCAACATGCAAAGACTCGCCCTCTCCCGCCTCTGGCTTGTGCACGACGGGCGCCTCCTGCTGCAGCGCCACGCCGATAGCGCGCGTCGTCTCCAAGGCTTGCACGAGCTGCCCTTGCTCGAAATCGCTGGCAAGGCAGGCCAAGATGCGACGCTCCTGGCCCGCAAGCGCCGGGCCATTTCAAACCAGCAATTGGAAGAAAGCTGCTACAGGCTGGACTGGACGCCGGCCCTCGGCACACGCATCGCCACAGCAAACGACCTGCACTGGATCCCTCTGGCCGAGTTGCCTTCCGTCACCCTTTCCGGACCTCACCGCAAATGGATCCCCAGTCTGGCCTCCTTTGCAGAAAACTCCGGATGACCCGGCGAATCTCATTTCTCAAGTTGCAACGTACCTTCTCCTTGAAATGCTCAGCCCTCCTTCGCCCTGTCCTTTTCAACTCCATTCACTCAAATGAAACTCAAAACCGTTCTCCAAGCCTTGGTCTTGCTTGCCGTCGTCATCGGCAGCTACTTCGGTGTGCGCGAGCTGGCAATCCCCGAGGTGGAAGTCGAGCCTGTCAAACGAGGCACATCCGTGCTCTCGGCCACGGGAAACGTCACAGTGCTACCTGCGCTCGAAGCCAACCTCGTCGCCACCGAAAAAGGCGTGCTGTCCAAATTCACGTACCGGGAAGGTGATCTGGTAAAAAAGGACGACCTCGTCGCACAAATAGACTCCGGACGCCTGGCCTTTGACCTGACGATGTGGGAGACGGATCTCGAACGCCTCAAGGAACGCCTCGCCCTTGGTTCACACCACCGATTCAACCTCGCGAAACTCGAAAAAAATCTGCGCAACGCAAAATTGCTCAAAGAGCAGGGTACACGCTCAGAAAACGAAATTATTTCCCTGGAAACCGAGGCAAACGTCTTGAGGCGCATAATGGAGCTGGATACCCTTGACTTGGAATACGCCGTAAAACGCACAACCATCCTGATCGCCCAAACCAAGAACACCCTCGAAAACTACGATGTGCGCGCACCTTTCGACGGAGTCATCATGACCCCGGTACGCGTCCAGGGGGACCTCGTCTTTGCAGGCGGGGCCATCACTAAAATAGCCAGCACAAAAAAACTCATCAAAGTCGAAGTAAACCAGGACGACTTGGAGGCCGTGCGCCGAAGTAAGCGCGTTATCGTCAATTTCTTTTCCTTCCCTAACCAAGACTTCGAAGGCACGGTGCTCAATCTTGTCCCCGTTGGGAACAGTACTACACAACGATTCACCGTTTTTTTAAAAATGGAAAAACTGCCCGAAAAACTGCTCTCTGGCCAAACAGGTGAGGCAAGTTTTATCGCAGACGAACGCGCCAACGCCCTCCTCATCCCAGCTCGTGCAATCACATCAAACCATGTCTTTGTTTTAAACGGCGATCGCCTCGAAAAACGCAAAATACAAAAAGGCTATACGTCCATCACAAAAATCGAAATTTTGGGCGGGCTAAAAGAAGGAGAATTCATTGTCTGCAAAGACGTTGATCAGCAACGCGATGGTGACCGTGTCCGCATAAAAAAAACAACGAGCAACTGATAACAACAAGGCCCCGCCCCATGGCGCAATATTCACCTCATTTCCCTGTAGACACGAAGAAAAATCTCGACTCTACGACAATGCCCCACAACCCCTGTTCCTCTGGGAAAATACTCGGGGTAGGCGTGGACCTTGTCGAAACAGTCCGCATTCGCCGCATTCACGAACGTCACGGTGAGGCTTTTCTCACTCGTATCTACATCCAGGAAGAGCGCGATTACTGCATGGCTATGGCCAACCCGTGGGCCTCGCTCGCAGCACGTTTTGCCGCCAAAGAAGCCGTCAGCAAAGCACTCGGCACAGGCTTGGGTGCGGAAATCGGCTTCACCAGCATAGCTGTCATCAACAACACTCGCGGGGCGCCCGCCATCGTCCTTGATGAAAAAGCCACAGCCTTGCTCCATTCTCTTGGTGGAAAGTACGTTCACATCTCACTCACACACACCGCTTCCCTCGCACAAGCGTTCGCCGTTGTTTCGGCATAGCAAAAATTGCATTGTTTCTTCCCTATTATCACAAAAGCATCGTCTCAAAAACACACTTTTAAACCACGACTCAAACCCGGAACTTTTACCCCAATCCCGTGTTTGTTGTGCACCAAGAAGTTCCCCTTTTTTCCAACTCAACAAAACCAAAAACGATCCATGTCTCTGCACGACCTTTTCAAGCGCGCGCACACGTGCCGCTGCACCGTCCTTTTTCTCGCCCTTGCCGCCGCAAGCCTGCTCGCCCCGGCGAATCTCCCCGCGTATGACAACGGAGTCGTCCCCGTTAACACCCCGCAATCCGCGCGGCGCATGATCACCGACCTCATCGAGACGCACGGTAAAGCCTATCCCGGCGGACCCGGTTTCCTCCAACGTCTTGACGCCTTCGAGAAAAATCCTCCCGCCGACCCTGCCGAACGCCAGCGGCAACTCGACGCCCTCATTCGCGAAGCCGCCCTCGCCAACCCCATTCTCGACTTTGACAAAATTCTCCTCGTGCGCCGCAAACCCCACGGCACAGACACCGGCCTCATGATGAATTTCCACTGCAACGACGCCATCAAACGCAACGGCTGGGACAACGAAATCGGCATCCTTTCCAACCTCCGCACCACGCCCACCTTCACCCCCGTCCACCGCCAGTCCAAAGGCGCCATCATGCGCGACCTCGACCTGCACTTCGACGCCAAGCGCTTCCTCTTCGCCTCCATCAACGCCAAGGG
>JAITHA010000029.1 GCA_031280235.1 Puniceicoccales bacterium
ACGGGCAGGGCAACGATGTGCTCGTCAAATTTGAAAATGCTTTGCGGATCATGCAGCAACACATTGGTGTCGAGCACGTAAATGCGTTTGGGCGTGGACATGCTGGGCGCACAGGGTGGAGGCGCCCGCGCCCGGCTCAATGATTAAATCGGGGGCGTTGCCTGCGGTGGGGCAGGGCGAGGTTGTCTGTGGGCACAAAAGTTTTCTTGACCGCGATTGTGCATGGGCGAGATGCTTGACGTGGCATGTCTCTTTTATGCGTTGATAAACTTTCAGTGGTTCTGCCCGGAGAAAGGGTGGTTTGGGGGCGTGCGCGTGGGTGCGAGATCGTCAAGGCCGTTTCCTTCGAGATTGCGAAAGGGCAGACGGTCTCGCTGGTTGGCGAGTCTGGCAGTGGGAAGACGACGACGGGGCGTGCGTTGATGAAGCTAGCTCCTGTGGTGGCTGGTCAGATTTTTTTTGATGGTGTCGATCTCGTACCGCTTTTGCCCTGGCAGTTTTTCCCGTGGCGCAAGCGGATGCAGATGATTTTTCAGGATCCTTGGCACTCGCTCAACCCTCGCCTCACGATAGAGCGGATTTTGGCGGAGCCTTTTGAGATCCACTTTCCCGGGCAGGATGTGTCGACGCGGCGTGCGTGCGTTGCAGCCTTGTTGGAACGCGTTGGCTTGCCTAAGGCGTTTGCGAGTCGCCATCCGCATGAGCTTTCAGGAGGACAGCGGCAGCGCATCGGTATCGCGCGTGCGCTAGCGGTTGAGCCCGAGTTGCTTATCTGTGATGAGCCTGTCTCAGCGCTGGATGTGGTGGCGCAAGCGCAGATTATCACCTTATTGGGGCGTTTACAGGCGGAGCTTGGCTTTGGCTGTCTTTTTATTTCGCACGATCTCGCTGTTGTTGAGCAGATTAGCGAACGCGTACTCGTGATGCAGAGCGGGGAAATCGTAGAGCAGGGCAGTGTGGAAGAGCTTTACTCCAACCCGCAGCATCCCTACACACGCGCCCTCATGGATGCAGTTCCCGATATTCAACGCACACCCTTACAAGTATGACCCTTCCGTTTGCGCAGTTTGAGAAATCCTTTATTTGGGCGATCTTTTTTCTCGCGGCTTGTGTCAGCGTCGTGATTTGGGATCAGAGCCTGCAGTGGTATATGCGTGAGGACTATACTTTTGGCTACTTGGTGCCGCTGTTTTTTGCCTACGTTCTCTACGAGCGTTGGCCAGCGTTGCGGAAGCTCTTGCTTGGAAATAAACAGGCTGGGAAGGGCGCCATGGCGGATGTTCCGCCGTCCCGTTTTTGGGATGTGCTGGTGTATATCGGCCTGTTCAGTGCTTTGTTTTTCTTTGCACTTGGCGCGATGATGCGCGCCATTAGTGGGCCCAATATTTTCGCGACTTATTTCAATACCGGAGGCTTGGTTGTGCTGTTTCTCGGTCTTGCTTGGGTGTTTTCAGAGAAAGATCCCAGCGGGCAGCCGCTTGGTTTCAAGGCGCGGCGCAACGTGTTGTCTTTGCTCGTCTTCCCCGCCTGCATATGGATAGTTTCCGGGCCGCTTCTTTTCTTGCTTGATACGAGCGTGCGCATTTTTCTCTTGCGAGTTGTGACAATTATTGTGAGTACGTCCTTGCAGGACATGAACATGAACGTCTCATATGTCGATAATGTGATTTTTCTGCCCCGCTTTTTGCCGGATGGCACGCGAGATTCTGTAGGTGTGGCGGATGCGTGTTCGGGGGTGCGCTCACTCACGGCGTGCATTTTCATGGGCGCAGTTTTATCGGCTGTTTTTTTGCAAGGCATCAAGCGCAAATCCCTCCTATTGCTTTTCTCGATTTTTGCTGCTTTTGTGCTCAACGTACTGCGGACTGTTTTTCTCACCATGTGGGCCTATCAAAATGGCTCGCCAGCCTTGGAGGCGGATTTTCAGGGCAATGCTCCCGGGAGTGTGGATTTTTCGGGGAGTGTGCACGACGTCGCAGGCTATGTAGCGATGGGCTTTACCTTTGTCATTCTCTTGGCGTCGATACCCATCCTCAACCTGCGCCTCAAGCGCAGTGATGAGGAAATGCGGTGTTTGCGAAAACAGGAAAAATCACACAGGAAAAAGAAAAAACGATCCCGGGAAATGGAGGCTGGGGAAGCATGAAAATCTTGATGTTAACACCCGAGTGGGTGCCCTATGCCAAGACGGGCGGGCTGGGGGACATGGTCGCCGCTTTGGGCAAAGAACTCTCTGCCGCCGGGCACGAGGTGCGCGCCTTCTTGCCCTATTACGGCGGCATTAAGCCATCTGCCGATTGGGTGCCGTGGCCGGAGCCCGTGGCCGTACACCTTTCTCCTTGGCAAACGGCCTATTGCCGCGTTTGGACGGCTCCTGATGCTAGGGACAAGTTGCAGGTACACTTTTTGGAATACAACGTGTTTTTTGCCTCAGAAGCAATCTATGGCGTAGGGAATACCGATGCGTATCGATTTGGCTTTCAATCACTTGCGGCGCTCGACTTTTGCCTGCAAAGTGGTTGGATTCCCGATGTCGTTCATGCGCACGACTGGACGGCGGGCCTTGCCCCAGTCATCCTCAACACGGTGCGGCGACACACGGCGTTGCGACACACAGCGAGTGTCTTCACCGTGCATAATCTTCAACATCAGGGGCTTGTGCCTGCCGACTTGATGCGTTACCTGCATTTGCCCGCGTGGCTCTACACAGTGGATAATTTAGAATGCTATGGTGCGCTAAATATGATGAAAGGCGCGCTCTACCACGCTACCCAGATAACGACAGTCAGCCCGACTTATGCATGGGAAATCCAAGGACCAGTGCATGGTTTTGGGCTTGATCATGTGCTGCGTCACCGGGCGGGAGACCTCACCGGTATTTTGAACGGGATAGACACTAGGGTATGGAATCCGGCCACGGATAAACTCATCGCAGCAAATTATTCCAACGAGAAAAATATCGCATCTGGGAAGGCTCAAAATAAAACCGCATTGCAACGTACGATGCAGCTTCCCGAAGAAACCAGCACGCCCGTGTTTGGGGTCGTTGCGCGCCTCTACGAACAAAAGGGTCTTGATTGGCTAGCGGACATCCTGCCCATGCTTCTGGCGCAGGCCCGGATGCAGTTGGTTTTGTTGGGCAATGGGGATCCATGGCTGGAGGCGCGTTTCCGGACCCTAGCGCGTAACTATCCCAGGAAATGTGCTGTACGCATTGGTTTTGATAATACGCTCTCTCACCTCGTTGAGGCTGGGTCGGATTTCTTTCTCATGCCCAGCCGTTTTGAGCCTTGTGGATTGAACCAGATGTATTCCATGGGCTACGGTACGTTGCCGATAGTTCGCGCCACGGGTGGGCTTGCGGATACGGTAAAAGACTGGAGTGCTACGCCGGATGATGCTCCCACGGGCATCCTTTTCTCTGACCCAGCCCCGGGGGCTTTGCTGGGCGCCATCCACCGCGCATTGCAGTTATACTTTGATTCGCCAGATGATTTTATCCGTCTGCGAAACAACGCTCTCCGGCAGGATTTCTCGTGGACAAATTCCGCTGGGCGGTACGAGAAAGTCTACGAAGTTGCCTGCCAACGCGTGGCGTGAGCGGGAGTGTTTGCTTGTTCGTGGGGGGGCATTTCCGCCTTCCTGCGGCGGTTTTTTTGTGCAGTTTTTGCGGGCATGTCTAAAAACACAGTGATGCGCTTGCAGAAATTTTTGTCTCAAGCTGGGGTGGCTTCACGGCGCGCTGCCGAGGAGATCATTCTCAACGGCGTTGTCTCCGTCAATGGGGTACCCGCTACGTTGGGGCAGTCTGTTGACTCTGAAGTGGATGAGGTGCGTGTCAGTGGAGACCGGGTGTGCTTGCCCACGGAGAAGCGAGTTGTGCTTTTGTTGAACAAACCGCGTGGTTTTCTTTGCTCTAATAAGGACCCACATCATGCGCGCACGGTGTTTGATTTGCTGCCGCCCGAGTTTGTGCGGAGGAAGCTTTTTTGCGTTGGGCGTCTGGACAAAGATAGCGAAGGCATGTTGCTGCTCACGGACGATGGGGACGTCGGGAACCGCATCATGCATCCATCCGGTGGGGTGGTAAAACGCTACCAAGTGACGGTGAACCGCCCGTTTGACCCCACGCTCATCCCGAATTTGTTGAAAGGGGCGAAAGTGCCCGTAGAGAGCTACGAGCCTGCAGACGCGCCCCGGCGCCCAGCTCGCAAGGCGGACGAGCTTTTGCGGTTCAAGCGTGTGATCTGGGAGCCGAGGGCTCCCACCACTTTGGAGATCCACCTCGACCAAGGGCGCAAGCGTGAGATACGGCGTCTCTTGGAAGTGTTCGGTTTTTTTGTGAAGACCCTGTTTCGCTACCAGATTGGCGGCCTGATAATGAGCCGGATGCCGCCAGGCGACTGCCGCAAGTTGACTCAAAAGGAAATCGCACGCATTTTTCCCAAGGACAAGGTGGGCGGGTAGGGGAGCGTGCGAGCGCTTCAGGTTTGCCAAACCAAAGGCAGGGCTTACCGTGGCTGGTGCAATGAAATTCACTCTTCTCGACGCACTTGGGCAGCGTGCCATCAGGGCTGCCCTTATCTTCGCAGTAATGGGGCCGGGCGTGCTTGTGTCTGCCCATACCTCCATGCCCACAGCCTCTGCCAATGCCGCAGCGGCCCAATCGGGATGGACCACGCTCTTCAATGGAAAAGATCTCGACGGCTGGAAACAGCGCGGCGGTAAGGCAAAATACACAGTGGAGAATGGCGAAATTATCGGCACAGCCGTTGCCAATACCCCAAATAGTTTCCTCTGTCCGCCGGGCACCTATGGTGATTTCGAGCTGGAGCTCGAGTTCAAATGCGATCCTAGGCTAAACTCCGGGGTGCAAGTGCGTAGTCTTGCGAAAGCGACGAAGCACTCGCCCGACCAGCCTTATGGCTACCAAGTGGAAATCGACATGGACGCCCCGCGTGGGCGTTGGTGGAGCGCGGGCATCTACGACGAAGGGCGACGAGGCTGGCTCTACCCGCTGAAGGGAAATAAGGAGCAGGCGGCGGCCTTTACCAAGGAAGGCGGCGAAGTCTCCAAGCCCGGCGAATGGAACACCTTGCGCATCGTCGCGATCGGCGACAGCATCACCACCTTCCTCAATGGTGCACCGCGCGCGACGCTCAAGGACGATGTGACGAAGGCGGGTTTCATCGGCTTGCAGGTGCACAGCGTGAGCGAGAAAAACGCGGGCACGACGGTGCGTTTCCGCAACGTTCGCATCAAGGGTTGTCCCCTCCCCGAGCCCAGCTGCGTCGAGCCTTCGGCTTGCTGCGCATCCGATGCGACGTCGAACACCCTCACTGCGTCCGAAGTGGCCGAGGGTTGGCAGCTCCTCTGGAATGGCAAGGACGCTTCCGGTTGGCGCGGTAGCAAACGCAAGGATTTCCCGCCCAAAGGCTGGAGTATCGAAAACGGCACCTTGAACGTCTTGGCCAAGGGGAAGGGCGGGGATATCGTCACGGAAAAAACCTACGCCAATTTCGAACTCTCGGTTGATTTCAAAATGACCCCCGCAGCCAACAGCGGCATCAAGTACTTTGTGCAGCCCAAGCTGGCCAATGGCCCAGAGTTTCAAATTCTCGACGACGCGAAGCACCACGACGCCAAGAAAGGCCGCGATGGGAACCGCACCATCGGCTCGCTCTACGACCTGATCCCCGCGCGCAAGGACAAGCCTGTCGGCACTGTCAACACTTGGCACACGGCGCGTGTTGTGGCTCGTGGTTCGCAGGTCGAGCATTGGCTCGATGGCGTGAAAGTCCTCGAATACGATCGGCACTCCAACGCGTTTCGCGCCAGGGTAAAAGCCAGCAAATTCAAGGGTGTCACCGAATATGGCGAATGGGAGTCGGGGCACATCCTGTTGCAGGACCACGATGACGCGGTGGCGTTCCGGAATATAAAAATCCGCGAGCTCAAGGGCGGAAAATAATCGCTTGGAGTGTTGTGCGGGCGCCTCGGCGAAAGAACCCTGCGCTCCCATATTGAGCAACATTGACAGCCCGTAGCGGATATGCACACGCATGCGGGCTATCGTTTCTTTTCAATGCGTTTCCTTCGATTCAAACAACAGCTTATCGTTCCAATCGTCTTCCTCGGTTTTGCTCTGACGGCAGCAGCGAAGAGTGTGGATTTGCTTAATGTTTCGTACGATCCGACGCGCGAATTTTACGCCGAGTACAACGCCGCCTTCGCCAATCACTGGAAGGAACGCACGGGAGACATCGTTCGCATCAGGCAGTCCCACGGTGGCTCGGGCAAGCAGGCCCGAGCGGTCATCGACGGCTTGAAGGCTGACGTGGTGACGCTCGCGCTGGCCAACGACATCGGCGCGTTGCACAAGAACGGTGGCCTTGTCCCGGCGGATTGGCAGAAACGCCTGCCGCATAATTCCGCCCCCTACACGAGCACAATCGTCTTCTTGGTGCGCGCGGGCAATCCGCAGAAAATCAAGGATTGGGATGACCTCGTGCGGGTCGGCGTATCCGTCATCACACCCAATCCCAAGACTTCCGGCGGCGCCCAGTGGAACTACCTTGCGGCATGGGAATATGCGCGTCGCAAGTACGGCAGCGACGTGGAGGCGCAAGACTTTGTGCGCAAGCTCTTCAAAAACGTCCCCGTGCTCGACTCAGGAGCGCGCGGGGCGACGACGACCTTTGTGCAGCGGGGCATCGGCGACGTTTTCATTTCTTGGGAAAACGAGGCTTTTCTGGCACGGCGTGAGTTTGGCGAAGGGCGTTTCGAGATCGTGGTACCGTCTCTCAGCATTCTGGCGGAGCCCACGGTGGCCCTTGTGGACAAGACAGTGGACAAGCGCGGCACGCGCGAGGTGGCGACGGAATACTTGCGCTACCTTTATTCGGACGCCGGGCAGGAGCTGGCAGGCAAGCACTTTTACCGCCCGTCCAATTCGCTTTTTGCAAAGAAATACGCAGAGCAATTTCCCAAAGTGGAGCTCTTCACGATAGACGAGAAATTTGGAGGCTGGGAAAAGGCCTATCGGGTGCACTTTGCCAACAACGGCACCTTTGACCGGATCTACGCCAAGTAGGCTCAAGCTACCCGGACGGGGGCAAAAAAAGTGCCAGGTGACCCACGGCACACGAGAATCCTGACTGCCGTTGCTACCTTCCGGTCCTGGCGGGATTCGTCGGCGCTCGTTGCATGGGGCCTGACACGCCGCGCAAGGTGCCCGAGGGGCACCCCATTGTGCAAGAGTAATCAGCCGCCCCCCCAAGCGCCCCGGCGACGCGCTCACTCACGGGCGCGGGCGGCGCTCCAGACTCTGAGCCATTGCAGGAGGGTGTATTCGATGGCGGATTCTTCCTTAAGGTTGACCTCCTGCAAGCCAGCGGAGCGCTCCAGTCCGGCGAGCGAGAGGTGGAGCGCGTGCACGCTGGCGGCACTGGGTCGCCTGGCACAATTCTCGCGCAGTTGCCCCGCCATGTCGGCGTAGAAGCGCGCACTGATGTCCTTCCGGATGCCGCTCTCGATGGCGAGTTTTTGCTCGTCCTCGATTTCTGGGGATAGGGCGGCCTTGCGCTCAGCCCACTTGGCGGCGGCGCAATTTCCGAGCACTTCGCCGAAGCGTGTGGCGAGACCGTACGCAGAAAAAATCAGATTCGCAGCGCGCGCCCGATCTATTTTTTGTGCCTTGGTGAGTTCCTCGAGCCAGGCATCCAAGTCAGCCTTCCACTCTGTCCACGCGAGGTCGTCGGGCTTGGGCTCACCGGGTTGGATGTGGAAGAGAAGGCAGCGGCTGCGGATGGTATCAAGCAGGCGCGCCGGCTTGCTGGTGAGCAGGAAAATCGTGCAGTCGGCGGGCGGTTCTTCGAGAGTCTTCAGAAAGGCGTGCGCAGAGTCGTGCATCAGGCGATCGGCGTCGTGGATGACGGCCACCTTGCGGGCGCCAGCGCGCGGGGTCTGTTGAATCTGGTGAATGAGGTGGCGCGTCTCGTCGATGCTGATGCGGCGTGATTTGTTGGACGGGCTCAGGGTGTGGAAATCCGGGTGGGACGGGGCGCTCCCGATGCTTGTGTCGAGGAGCTGCGCCACGATGGCGAGGCAGGCTTCGCGCAAGGCGTCGGCGTCGGCTCCGTAGAGGAGGATGCCATGAGGCAGGCGGTTGTCGGCAACGGCGCGCAGGAGAGTTTCCGTAGCGTTGTAGTTCATGGGTTTGAGAAAACGCCAAGCAGTGCCGCGATGAAAGACAGAACTGTGCGCGAGTCATTTCGCCGTTGCCTAAGAGGATGTGGGAAACATGTGTGGGCGGATGCAAGGAGCAGACGTCGTCACGCCGTGGAGCGGCAGCGGAGCCGTGCCGGACGCCCCGGAGGCAGCGGTGGCCTTCCTCGTAGGTTTGCAGCGTCGAGAACAGGCCTTGGAGGAAGCAGAGGCCCTGCTCAGCGAATTGCACGAGTTGGTGGCCAACCTAGGCATCCGTGTCGGGGGCAGCGCTGTCATCCGCATTCGAGAGGAACATCCACGGCATCTTGTCGGTAGTGGCAAGATGGAGGAAATCGCATTGGCCGCAAGGGATGTAGGCTGTGGGCTCGTCATCTTTGACGATGCGCTTTCGCCTGCCCAGCAGCGCAATTGGGAGCGCGACTCCGGTCTGCGCGTCATCGATCGCCAAGAGGTCATCTTGGACATTTTCGCATCGCGTGCCTCGACTCGCGAGGCTGTCTTGCAAGTGCGGCTGGCGCAGTTGGAGTACCAACTGCCGCGCTTGAAGCGTTTGTGGTCTCACTTGGATCGTCAGCGTGGCGGTGGGGCTATGCAGCGCGATGCTGGGGAGAAACAAATCGAGATGGACCAGCGGCTCATCCGCGAGCGCATCGCTCGAGTACGGCGCGACCTTGACGCTGTTATTCGCCAGCGTGCTACGCAGCGCAAGCAACGGCATCGCGTGCCTTTGCCAACGGCGGCCATCGTTGGCTACACGAACGCGGGGAAATCTTCTCTGCTAAACGCATTCACAGGGGCGCAGGTTTTTGCGGCGGACAAGCTCTTTGCCACGCTCGACCCCACGACGCGTCGCTTGGCTTTGCCTGGCGGGGGCGTCCTCTTGCTTACCGACACGGTGGGCTTTGTTCGACGTTTGCCGCACCGTCTCGTTAACGCCTTCAAGGCCACGCTCGAAGAAGCCACGCGGGTGGATTTTCTCATCCACGTTGTCGATCTATCGTCGCCGGAATACGAGGCTCACTTGTGCACGACGGGCGAGGTGCTCGCAGAAATCGGCGCGAGCGAAAAGCCCATTTTGACCGTTTTCAACAAACTGGATATGTGTACCGACGAGGTGGCGCGTTTTTCCGCGAGGGCGCGTTACCCCGACGCTGTTTTCATCAGCGCGCGCACGGGCGAGGGGCTTGATGTTTTGCAGAAACGCTTGGCGCGGCACGTCGCGGCGCAGAACCACGAGGCGCGCCTGCTCATTCCGCACGACCGCTACGACTTCCTCGGCGAGTTGCACAAAGCGGGTGCCGTCCTCTCGGAAAAAGCGACCAGCGAAGGCGTCTTCGTCTCCTCCTTGCTCCCGCCGCGTTTGTTGGCGGCGGCGGAGCGTTTCGTGACACTTCAGGAGCCGCCTGCTGCAGAGACGGAAAATGTCATTTGAGGCACAGCTTAGCTCGTCCTTTTCGGGGAACACTTCACTTATTTCTCAGTCTCATGGTTACTCTCCTTAAAAAAAGAAACATCCTTTCCGTATTCGCATGAAACCAGTCCGACTCCTCCCACTCGTAGCCCTGTGTGCTGTGTTTTTCTCAAGCTGCGCTTCTTCGCCCAATGCGCCTGAAGCCGCCTTGAGTGCTCCTGTCAACACAGCCTCGACAGAGCAAAAAACCGAGGCCAAGCAGGCTACGAAAAAATCTGCCGACAAGAAGGCCGTGAAAAAAACCAAAGCGAAGGATGTTTCCGAGCCCGTGTTGCTTTCCCGCGCCAACCACGGGCGCCACAAGGCGTTCAAGAATCTCGCCCAGAAGGGCGGGTTCGACGTCATGTTCATCGGCGATTCCATCACCGAGGGTTGGGAGAAAAAGGGCAGGGCGGCTTGGACTGAAAAACTCGCCCCGCTCAACGCCGCCAATTTCGGCATCAGCGGTGACCGCACCGGCCACGTGCTCTGGCGCCTCAAGAACGGCGAGCTTGAGGGCAAGATCGA
>JAITHA010000055.1 GCA_031280235.1 Puniceicoccales bacterium
GCGGGCACGGCAAGGGCGGTGAGCGATGCTGCGGCGAGCAGCAGGTGTCTGATTTTCATATGGTTTCTATCTGTGTTCTTGTTGTTGGTTTTGCCTGTGGAAAGATTGAGGGCACGGCAGTGCAGTGCAGGGCAGGGCCTCCGTCTGGATGAAGGGACAGGCGCCGGGGGCTTCGTAGAAAATTTTTGCGCATACGCCGTAGACGGAGCCGATGCGCTCGCAGGTGAGAGTTTCTCGCGTCGGCCCTTCGGCAGTGACGCGGCCTTTATGCAAGAGGAGTGCCTTGTCGGCGTAGCGCATGGCGAGGTTCAGGTCGTGCAAGACAGCGATGACGCCATAGCCGTGTTGGCGCGAGAAGCGGCGCGCGAGGGCGAGGACAGCGTGCTGGTGACAGAGGTCGAGGGCAGAGGTGGGTTCGTCGAGCAGGAGCCAGCGCGAGGGACCTTGTGTGGAGGTGGCAAGGCGTGGGCCGCTGGGAGGAACAGGGTTGTTGGGCTTTCTAAAACCCACAGGCCACAGGTGTTTTATCCAGCCGACCAACCCTGTTCTTCCCAACGGCCCAAGGGCGTTGTGTTCTCCTGTTCCGTCCAGTTGTGCCAACACGCGCGCGAGGTGGACACGCTGTTTCTCGCCGCCAGAGAGTGTGGGGAAACGTCGCCGTCGAAACTCCTCCATGCCCACGGCTTCGAGTGCCCGATGGCAAATCTGCCAGTCGTGGGGGCGTTCCCAGCCGTTCAAGTGCGGGATGCGCCCGAGCAAGACCACTTCTTCCACGCTGAAATCAGCCCCGGGGTGGGCGTCTTGGGCGAGCACTGCCCGGCGGCGTGCGAGGTCGGCGTGGGGGATCCGCTTGAGGGTTTCGTTGCCCAGAGCTACTTTGCCGACATCTGGTGTGATGGCGCCGCTGACGATCTTCAGCAGCGTGGATTTCCCGGCTCCATTGGGGCCAAGGATCACGCTCACCTGCCCGGGTTCAAAGCTGGCCGACACGTCGTCCAAAATACCCTTCCCAGAGCGACACAGGGAAACCCTATCTACTGTTATCACGCTTGTTCCTCCAGAGAATTGACACGAGAAAACGCTGCTCCGAAACTTCGTCTAGGTGCCCAAAGAGGGCACCGCCCGTGGTGGTTGCCCCTCCCTTGCCACTCGCACTCCGAGCGGTCTCGCTGTCTGGTTTTTGCTGTGAGTATAAGACTCATTCTCAATAACAGATGTTGATTATGGGTCTCGTTTGCAAGATCTGAATTTGGAGATTTTCTGTTTTTTTATGTTATGTTGGTTTTGGGCGAGTAGTTGTTGGAGGCCTGATTCCCCAGTGTGGCTGCTTTCTGCTTCCCAAGGCGTGGTGCAAGACCCATGTTTTGGGGCATGTCTTACGAGACGGACGCCATTGTTGTGGGCAGCGGAATTGCTGGGTTGAGTTTCGCGCTCAAGCTAGCAGGGAAAGGCTGGCACGTTGCCTTGATTACGAAGAAGAACAGCGCCGAATCCAACACCAACAATGCCCAGGGAGGCATTGCTTGTGTCATGGACTCCACGGATGGCTTTGAGGCGCATGTGCGAGACACGTTGGAGGCCGGGGACGGGCTTTGCGATGAGGAGGTTGCCCGTGCGATTGTGCAGGCAGCGCCAGAGCGAGTCCGCGAGTTGGCGGATGTGGGTGTCGTGTTTTCGCGAGATGAGGCCACGGGGAGTTTTGACCTTGGGCAAGAGGGCGGGCACTCGCACCGGCGCATTTTGCATGTGAAGGATCTTACTGGGGCGGCTATAGAGGCGGCCTTGCTCGGTGCGGTGGCAGCCAGCTCGCGCATCCGCGTGTTGGAGCATTTTCTTGCGATAGACCTCATCACGCGCGCTGGGTTGGCGGGTGGTGGAGGGGGAGTGGCAGGGAACGCGGTGCTGGGCCTCTACGCCCTGGATGTGCGTCAAGATCGAGTCGTCACCATGCGTGCGCCAGTCGTGGTACTTGCCACGGGCGGCGTGGGGCAGGTCTATCAGTTTACGACGAATCCCAGCATCGCCACGGGAGATGGCATCGCGATGGCCTACCGCGCGGGTGTGCCCATCAGCAACATGGAGTTCGTGCAGTTTCACCCCACGGCGTTCTACACGGCAGACGGCAGCCGCTCGCTTATTTCCGAGGCGGTGCGGGGCGAGGGCGCGGTGTTGTGCGACTTTGCCGGCAATGCCTTTATGTTGGCCTATCACCCGAGGGCGGACCTCGCGCCGCGCGATGTCGTCGCCCGGGCTATTGACAACGAGATGAAGAAAAGCGGTTCACCCCACGTTTGGTTGGACATTCGCAAGCACGGCGAAGAGGCCTTGCGCCAGCGTTTCCCGTACATCTTCGAGACCTGTCGCCAGAACGGGATCAACATGGACCGCGACTTGATTCCGGTGGTACCCGCAGCGCACTATCTCTGTGGTGGCGTCCGTGCCGGCTTGGATGGTTCGACTGCGCTGTCGGGTCTCTATGCCTGTGGGGAAGTCGCCTGCACGGGCCTCCATGGCGCGAATCGTCTGGCATCCAATTCGTTGCTGGAGGCTGTTGTCCTCGCGCATAATGGGGCACAGTCAGTCGATGCGTTGCTGCGCCGCCGCGCGCCTGTAGTGGACAAGGTGCCCGGGTGGCAGGATGGTAACGTGACGGACAGCGACGAGCGCGTCGTACTCTCCCACAACTGGAATGAGCTGCGCCAGACGATGTGGGACTACGTGGGAATCGTCCGCACGACGAAGCGCCTTGTGCGTGCCCAAGCGCGCATTCAGGCCCTCACCCGCGAGATCCACGAATACTACTGGAATTTCAAAGTGGACCCCTCGTTGATCGTGCTGCGAAATCTTGCGCAGGTTGCGAGCCTCGTTGTTGAGTGCGCCTTGCAGCGACGCGAGAGCCGTGGGTTACATTTCATTTCGGATTTTCCGCAAAAATCCCCCTTTTTGCGCGATACCATCGCTACACGGCACGCGTGATGAGTCCTACTATTTTTTGAGCTGTCCCCCCATGCCATTCGCCCGCCCGCCATCTACCTTGGGAGAAAATACCCTCTTGCCCGCCCGCCCGCTCAAGATAGCCATCGTCGGCGCAGGTGCAGTCGGCGCATATTACGGCTGCGTCCTCGCCAGAGCCGGGCACGATGTTCATTTTCTTTTGCGCAGCGACTACGCTTTTGTTCGCGAGCACGGGTACCAAGTACGTACGGGGCAAGAGGATTTTCGCCTCTTCCCTGCCAAGGTCGCGCGATCGTCTGCCGGGATAGGCCCATGCGACCTTGTTATCATCGCGCTGAAGACGACAGCCAACGCCGCGTTCCCCGAGTTGCTTCCGCCGCTCGACGATGCGGGGCGCACGCTCTTCCTCACCCTGCAAAACGGCCTGGGGAATGTGGAAGCACTGGCCCGTCTCTTTCCCGTGAGGCGCCTCGCAGCCGGCCTATGTTTTGTGTGCATCAACCGTACCGCGCCCGGCGTCATCGAGAGCTACATCCAGGGCCGTGTGCAGATGGCTGGGGTTGGGCCTGGCGCGCAGGGACTCGCGCGCGAGTTAGCCGGGCTGTTTGCCGGGGCGGGGATCGCCTGCCGCGCCATGGACTCGCTCGACGAGGTGCTCTGGAAAAAACTATGCTGGAACATCCCGTTTAACGGTCTGGCGATCGCAGCTGGTGGGATAGCCACGGACAAAATCGCCGCCAGCCCGGCCTTGATGAAGTTGGCCCATGCATTGATGGAAGAATTGCGCGCCGCCGCCTTGGCGCACGGGATTGCCATTCCGGATGCCTTCATCGTCTCGCAGCTCAATTCACTCCAAGGCATGGGCCCCTACAAACCGTCGAGCTTGGTAGACTACCTTGGCAGGCGGCCTGTTGAGGTGGACTCCATCTGGGGCGAGCCCTTGCGGCGTGGGCAGGCGAGGGGTTTGCCGATGAGCCGCCTTGAGGTGTTGCACGCGTTGTTGTGCCACCTGGTGGGCGACAAGTGCTAGGCTTGAGAGCGTGAAGCGCGGGAAGGCTTTTTTTAAGGGTTTTCTTTCCGCTATGTGCATTCTGGAATGCCCCCATGCCTTTTTTCGGAAACTCCTATCGCGTGCTCCGTGCCTTGCCGTGGCTCGTGGGCGTGTTGTCCAGCCTGTTGCTCGTCGCCTCCATGCCCGGGTTCAATATCGCTGAGGCCGCCTGGTTGTGGGCGCTGCCCTTCATCCTTTGGGCGGCGTCCAAGCCGTCGTGGAAACAGTGGCTCGTCACGGTTTTTTGCTCCATCTGGCTGGCCAGGATCATCACGTTGCTCTGGCTGCGCCACGTATATCCGCCGCTTGGGTGGCTGGGCCTGTTCCTGCTTACTTGGGCGGTGGCGATGCTACCCGTGCTCTGGTTCGCCTTGTTGCGCTGGCTGTTCCCGCGCACGGTGGGTGCGCCGCCCATCTTGTGCATCGTCATCCAGCTTGGGCTTGCTGGCGCGTGGGTGTCGCTAGAGTGGGTGCAGAGCTGGTTGTTGACGGGCTTCCCCTGGTGCCTGCTGGCCGAGACGCAGTGGCAACGGCCCGTCGCGCTCGCGCTTTGTGCCTGGGGTGGCCCGTGGGCCTTGGGTTTCGCCATCATGCTCTTCAACATCGGCCTCGCGCGCTACATCTTGCGTTTTGTGGAAGAGTTTGAAAGGACGAAGGCGGAACGGCTCAAGGCGGCGCGCATCCTGTCTGGAGCCACGCCCGCTGCCAGCCCCTTGCAGGCACTTCCTTTCCCGAGCCCGCTCGGTGTAATGCGGCGCATCTGCCCGGAGTTCTACGTCGGCCTCGCACCCATCCTATTCGCGTTCGTCTCGTTCCTGTTCGCTGTGCGCCATCTCAATGAGAGGGCGGATCGGCTGTTTACCCTCGGCGTCGTTCAGACGGATTTCGACCCAAACGCCAAGTGGGACAGGAATCTCTACAAGAACAATCTCGCTGTCGTGCGCGACTTGACGCTCGCCGCTGCTCAGCTGACCAAGACGGCGCCAGTCTTCGAATTTCCCGAAAGTGGTGTGGCTCTTCCTGTCGTCGAAAATGTTGCCGGTACGCCAGAGCTCATCCTCTGGCCTGAGGCCGCCATGCCCGCCCGCATGAGTGATGCCCAATACGCGGATTTTCTCACAACGCTTGCCACAAAGACCGGGAAGACGCTGCTCATCGGCGGCATCGGCGGTGATGACAACGGTTACAGCAACGGCATTTTTACCGTGACGAACAGTGGCGTAAGCGAGGATTTCTATGCCAAGCGCCACCTTGTCCCTTTTGGCGAATATGTGCCTCTGGCGAGCGTGTTGCCGCTGCGCAAGGTCGTCCCTGTCGCCAGCGATTGTTTGCCAGGCACGCGCAATGAACCGTTGCTCGTCCCAGTTCCGGTGGACGATTGCAGCAGCGTCATCCTGAAGGCGGGCGCACTCGTATGCTATGAAGATGTCTTCCCAGAATTAAGCCGCGACATGGCGTTGCGCGGGGCGGACTTCATCGCTGTCGTCACGAATGACGCGTGGTATGGTCGTGAGGCGGGCGCCTACCAGCACGCCGCTCACTCGGCGGTGCTCGCTGCGAGTTTGCGCCTTCCCGTCGTGCGTTGCGGGAACAACGGCTGGAGTGGTGTCTTCAACCCGCTTGGCCAAGGTGAGGCGCTCAAGGATTCTACGGGGAGCATTTATTTTAGGGGAGCGGGACGTTTTGATGTTGTGGGCATTCGTGCGCCTTTGCGCGAGCCGACGTTTTATACCACGCATGGCGACTGGCTCGTCCTCTGCTCCGGCCTGTTCACACTCTGGGCCTGTCTACGCAATCGCCGCTGGAAGCGTGCCGCCCCCGGAGGGGAGGGGCAGACATGCGTGCAGTGATACAGCGCGTCACGGAGGCTTCCGTGAGTGTCAACAGTGAGGTGGTGGGCGCCATTGGCCGGGGGTTTCTCGTCCTGCTTGGCGTTGAGGCGGGTGACACGGATGCCGATCGCGATTGGCTCGTGGACAAGATCTCCAAGCTGCGCCTTTTCGATGATGCCACGGGCCGGATGAATCTCGCTCTCGGCGAGCTTGCTGGCGAGGACGGCAATGTGCTTCTCGTCAGCCAGTTCACCTTGTTCGGCAGCGTCCGCAAGGGGACGCGCCCTTCCTACCACCGCGCCGCGCTGCCGGAGGTGGCTGAGTGCCAGTATGAGGAGTTTGCGCAAGCCCTGTCGCGAGCCCTCGGCAAAGTTGTCCAGACGGGCGTCTTTGGCGAGATGATGCAGGTGCGCCTCCTTAATGACGGCCCGGTGACCCTGATGCTTGATTCCAGAAATAAGGATTTTTGAGGTCGTAGGCACTATGGGTGCCTCTAGGAATTTCCCGGGTGTCGCTCGCATTTCTGCATTTCCGAGCCCCAAAATTTGCACATCTTGGCTGGCAAGGATGATCACGACAGAGTTATTGCACATTCTCATCATCGGCTCCGGCGGGCGAGAGCACGCGCTCCTTCAGGCCTGCCTCAGGAGCCCATTGGTTGCCTCGGTTGCCGTGGCGCCGGGCAACGGAGGGATGGAGGCCGAGGCGGCCTGCTATCCGCTTGATGTCGGTGATGTGCCCGCAGCGGTCGCTCTCGCGAAACGCCTTGGTACGAATTTTGTCATCGTCGGCCCCGAGGTGCCCTTGGCGCTTGGCCTTGCAGATGCACTGGAGGGGGCAGGCCTAGTCGTCTATGGGCCGTGCCGCGCTGGGGCTTTGCTTGAAGCAAGCAAGACACACAGCAAAGCTTTTCTGGAGCGCCACAACATCCCGACGGCGCGTGGCGAAAAGTTCACCGAGATCAACGCGGCCCTTGCCAGCCTGAGTGGGCGCCCGTTGCCTATCGTCATCAAGGCAGATGGCCTTGCGGCGGGGAAGGGTGTCATCATCGCGCGGACGTATGAGGAGGCGGCCAAGGCTGTGAGAGCCATGCTTGATGAGCGCGTCTTTGGCGAGAGCGGCGCGGAGATTCTCATCGAAGACTTCATGGAAGGCGAGGAGGCGTCCATCATGCTCATGGTGAGCGGGCAGCGCTACGTGATGCTTCCGCCGAGCCAGGACCACAAGCGCGTGGGAGATGGCGACACGGGCCCAAACACAGGCGGCATGGGGGCGTATGCGCCCGCGAGCGTCGTCACGCCAGATGTGAGGCAGCGCGTGCTTAGTGAGATCGTCGAGCCGACGTTGGCCGGGCTCGTTGCCGAGGGCGTGGATTACCGGGGAACGCTCTACGTTGGCATCATGGTCACGCGCGATGGGCCGAAGGTCGTCGAGTTCAATGTGCGTTTTGGTGACCCCGAGTGCCAAGTGTTGTTGCCCTTGCTGGAAAGCGATGTCGTGCAGCTCATGCACGATTGCGCGACGGGCCATCTTGTCCCGGAGGGTGTGCGCATCAAGCCCGGAGCTGCAGTGATCATCACTCTGGCCGCTGCCGGATACCCGGGGACGATACGGAAAAACGACGGCATCACCTTGCCGGACGAGCTTCCGAGAGGGACGCAGATTTTACACTCTGGCACGAGGCGAGATGTGGCCACGGGCCGGTTGTTTACCAATGGCGGGCGCGTCCTCGGCGCGACAGCCTTGGGCGAGACGCTTTCCGAGGCAGTCGCCAGTGCCTATGCTCTCGCAGGAAAAATCCATTTCGACGGGATGCATTATCGACGGGATATCGCGGCCCGGCAGCTTGGGCGTGACAGTGGGGCCGCCTCGCGCAATTTCTAAAGACCCACGATGAAGACTTCCTCTCTCCGTATTGGTGCCAGCCTCCTCGCCTCGGCTTTCCTTGCCGAGGTGGCGTCTGCTGATCCTGCCGCCCCGCCGCCGCCGCCGACCAGGGTGTCGTTCGCCATTGAGGACCGCGCCCTCTTCCCTCCAGAGCTTTATCCGGATTTGGGGTCGCACACGAATGATGAGATTTTTCTCGCAGGCCTCGCCGCCGTTTATCGTGGCCGTGTCGTGCGGAAGCCGCCTGCCGCAAAGCTCGCTGCAAAAATCCCCCCGCGCAACGCCATGTCAGTGAAGCTTTCCAACGACATTGAGTATATCCGCTGCTACGCCGGGGGCAAGGTGCCTGAGCCCAAGGAGCGGGCACGCATCATAGACTTGCGCTGTTTTAAGGCGGATATCCAGAGCGTTGCCGAGTGCACACAGCTTCTTGAGCGCCTCATAGGTGCCACCCCTAGGGTGAGCGCGCAGGGCGATTATCCGCTGGGTGCCGTAGTGCTGCCGTCCGCTGCCGCCTTATCGCCGCAACAGCCGGGCCCTGCGCAGAATACTCCTGCGACGGCCCTTTGCGTCATCCTCGTCAACAAGGGTACGAGCGGCCCGATAGAGGCCATGCTGGCTGATTTGCAAAGCGCGGGAAAAGTCATCCTTGTCGGCAGCGTGACGGCTGGTGACACGGCAAATTACACCCCCTTCAAAGAGTACCCCAGCTGGCTGCGCATTGCCGGAGAGTTGCAGTCTGCTAGCTCGACACAAAGTTTTGTCGGCAAGGGCGTGGAGCCGCGCGTGAGCGTGAATATTGGCTTCGAGAAAGACTTAGGTGCGTGGTTGCGTGTTGAGAACGGGGTGTCCCCGGAGACCGCGCTCGGCCTTGCCCAGACGCGTCGTGGGGCCAACGGCAACAACAACGATGGTTTGACGGATATGGTGTTGCGACGCGGCTATGACATCCTTGTCGCCTTGCAGGGGATGGACGCGGACGCGTTGCCCAATCGGGGGAGGAAACCCTGAGAGATGAGAACGTTGCCGCCACAACAATACGTCACCTTCGTCTGCACGGGAAACACCTGCCGCAGTCCGATGGCGGCGGCTTTGTTGTCGCACGCATTGAAGGCCGAGAAAGAGCCCTTGCGTTCGTTGGCTGTGGTCTCGGCTGGCCTCTCGGTCTTGGGTGGCGAGCCTGCCTCGCCAAATGCTGTGCTTGCGTTGGGCAAGGTGTCCATCCCTTTGGGCGGGCATCGTAGCCGCCAGCTCACGCAGGAAATGCTCGACGGCTCGCTCGCTGTGTTCGCCATGACGCAGAGCCACTTGGCCACGCTTCGTGCCTGTTACCGCCCGTTCCCTGCCGCGCCGTTGCTCATGCGCGCCCTTATGGCGAGGCCGTGCAACCTCGAGCTCCTTGATCCCTACGGCCAGGGAGTTTCGGTTTATGAGGCTTGCCGCGATAACATGGTCGAGGCCATCCCGTCCATCATTGCGCATTTGAGGGGGCTTGTCTGAGGAAAATCCAGCCCGGCGTTGCATTCCTTGGGAAAAACTGTGCGAGCTTTTCCTTGCCGCTTTTGCTTGAGCCTCTCTTAGTCTTCTCCTCCTGACACATCCAGAAAAACGCCTGCACCCAAGCCAGACATGTCCGTCGAAATTTTTACGCCAGAATCCTTTTCTTCTCACTGCGCGCTGCAGACCGACTCTACGCTCATCTCGATCAATCGCCTGGCGTGGGCGCGCTTTCACCAGACACGCTTGCCCGCGCGCACGCAAGAGGAGTGGCGCTTCTCGACCCTCGGTCACAACAGCCTCATGGGGTACACCTTTGCGGGGCCCCTTTCCCAGATGAGGAGCAGGCAACTTGTGGACGCCTCGAAGTTGCTGGAAGACTGCGCGGCAAGTATCGTCTTTGTGAACGGGCATCTCGTGGCAGGCACGGCCCTGCCTGCCGATCTCTTGACCAAGGGCGTTGTTTTCAACACCCTCCCGCACGTCGCGCAGATCAGTCCAGAATTAATCCGCCGCGACCTTCCCCCGACGGCAGAGGTGCTTGGTGGTGAGAAATCCTACGCGCTGCACCTCGCCTATCTTCGGGCTGGTTACGTCTTGTACATCCCCGACGACGTCGAGATCAGCCGCCCGGTCGTTGTCTATCATTGGTTGGGTACCCAGCACGGCTCGGTGTTCCCGCACACCATCGTTATCGCTGGCGCCCGCGCCCGCGCCAATGTTGTGGATTTCTACCTCTCCTCGCCGAATGCGACGAGTGGCCTAGCGATTTCTGCCACCGGGATACACGCCGGGCGCGAGGCGAACATCACGCACACCATGGTGCAAAACTGGGGGTTACGCGTGCGCTCGCACCATTTCGAACATGTGCACTTGGCGCAGGATGCCACCGTGGCGGCGTTTGCCTTCAACCTCGGTGCAAAACGCGCCCGCCTCGAAAGCATCGCGAACCTGAACGGACCCGGGGCCGACGCCCGCCTCTTCGGCCTCACGGTGGCAGGTGGAGAGCAGGAGTTCGACCAGCGCACGCGGCAGGTACACAACGCGCCGGGTGCCCGCTCAGACTTGCTCTTCAAAAACGCTCTCGCGGGCAGGGCACGTACCATTTTCTCCGGTATCATCCACGTCGCGCCCATGGCGCAAAAGACCGATGCCTACCAGACGAACCGCAACCTCATCCTCTCCTCCAACGCCGAGGCGCACTCGCTGCCCGGTCTGGAAATTGGCGCCAACGACGTGAAATGCTCCCACGGAGCCACCAACAGCCAGGTGGATCCGGACGAGCTCTTCTACCTGCGCGCGCGGGGTATCCCCCCCCCTGTCGCACAAGAACTGCTCGTCTCAGGGTTCTTTGAGGAGATCCTCTCAAAGCTGGACGAGGAGCCCCTCCAGCTTGTGCTGCGCCAGCTCGTGCAGGCCAGGTTCGGCAGCGGAGAAACGCCCGCGTAGGCGGTTTTTTCGCAAGTTTTTGTGGAACCCTCTCATGCCCACCTTGTCTCAGCGAACCAGTTTAAAATCCACGTTTTTCTCAACACACATGCGATATATCCGCCTCTCTCCAGCAATACTGTTTGCCGCCACTGCGGCTTTCATCGTGCCGCAGGCAAACGCCGTAGACATTGCTCCCATCAAGACAGAGCAAGTGCGCGCCAAACTGGCCAAGCTCACGACTGACGAAAAACAACAATTGGCGAAAGCCGCCACGGACATCGCGGCAGATGCTCAAAACACAACGGAAGAACGTACTGTTGCCCTCCGCACTCTGGGGCTCTTGCAGGACGTCTCGACTGTCCAGCCCCTAAAGGCTCTTCTGCTTGATGCAACACTTGGGGACGAGGCTCGCATCGCTCTCCAGCGCATTCCCGGAGAAGCTACCATTGAGGCTTTCCTCGAAGGCCTTTCCAAGAGTCAGAACGAAATCTTCAAGGTGGGGATCGTCGAAAGCCTCGGCACTCTGCGCGCCAAGAAAGCCGTCGCCCCCCTTGCCGAACTTGTGAAGGGCACGCCCCTCCTCTCCGAGGCCGCCCAGCGTGCCCTCGCCTCAATCGCCACCCCCGCCGCTTTTGCAGCCCTTAAGACAGCAGCCGACAGCGAGCTGAAGAGCGACTTACTGCTGGATGCCGCCGCGAAAATCCTCGAGTGCCCCAAGTGTACTTCCGCCCGTGGCGACGTGTTGGCCGTCTTGCGGCAACTCTCTCAAAACACAAGCGACGCTGACGCTGTCTTTACCGCCACGCTGTTACGTTTTCGCTTTCAGGACGACAACGTCATCGACGCCCTGCGTGGCAACGATGCCAACAAAAAACGTGCCGCCGCTGCCTTCCTCGGCAGTTCGCGAGATATTGAGTCCGGCAAGGCACTCGAAAAAGCTTTTGCTGAAGCCAAAGACCGGGAATTGATTCCGATTCTCGGAGCACTCGTCAGCCGCAAACAGACGAGTGCTCTGCCGCAACTCCGCAGCTACGTTGCTTCAGAAAAAGACATCGTCATCAAGCAAGAGCTTATCAAAGCACTCGGGCAGTTGGGCGACGAAACAGACGTTCCGGTTTTCGCACAATTATTGCTCAAAGACGCCACCAAGGATGCGGCGACGGAAGCCCTCTCCCAAGTGCGCGGTGCTGGTGTCGTTAAGGCCTACATCGACCTGATCGCTGATGGCAAGAACAGTAAGAAACTTCGTATGAGCCTTCTCCATGTGGCCATTCGCCGTCCACTCGGTTCTGACTCTGTCCCAGGTCTGATCCCCGTTTTGGGCGATCAAGACGAGGATGTTCGCCTCGAAGCTCTCAAGGCTATCAAACGCTTCGCTACGAAAGCGCAACTCGATGTTCTGCAGAAAATTACATCCTCCGACGAACGCATCACGGCAGGCATAGCCGAGCTCGTCGGAAAACTGAAAAAGTGAAGTAGCGCTTTTTCAGAAAACTCAAAATTACACAGCCAAGCTGCGGAAAAGATCCCGGCTTGGTTGTGTAAATGTTAGAGCCCCTCAACAGAACGTGTGACAGACGCCAGGAGTGAAATTCCTATATCAAGCAACAGTGACGATACGCTCGTTGGCGTGTTGGAGCGTATTGTTTTTTATAATGAGGAGAACCACTACACGATAGGGGAGCTGCATACTGAAGGCACGGGCGCCAGTGTCGTCACCATTCTCGGCGCACTGCCGGGTGTGCAGTGTGGCGAAACGCTCGAACTCGAAGGTATCTGGGTTGCCCACCGTATGCGCGGGCGTCAGTTCAAGATCGCCTCTTTTCGCTCAAGACTCCCGGCCAGTATTTACGGCATTCGCAAGTATCTTGGGAGCGGCCTTGTACCAGGCATTGGCAAAACCTATGCAGAGAAAATAGTGGCCCGCTTTGGCGAGGAAACTTTGCATGTTATTTCCGAGCAATCCGTGCGTTTGCGAGAGGTGCCAGGCATTGGCGAGAATCGCGCCAAGGCCATTAAAAAAGCTTGGGAAGAGCAAAGCGCCCTGCGCGATGTGATGATGTTCCTGCAGACGTACGGCGTCACCACGAGCCAGTGCATCCGTCTGGTGAAAGCCTATGGTGTCTTTGCGCGGATGGTTTTGGAGACAGAGCCCTACAAGGTCGCTCGCGAAATAGACGGCATCGGCTTTCGGACGATGGACAAAATCGCTAGCAATCTTGGTTTGCCAACCGAAGGCGCCGCACGGCTTGAGGCAGGTATTCTGCACGCGCTGGGCGAGCTTGAGGAGGAAGGGCACACGGCAGTCCCCTCCAGCAGACTCATTGCCCACGCAGCGAGGATACTCAATGTCCTCCCGGAAAAAATCAGCGCTGCGCTTGAGGCGCTTGTCGGTTCCAAGCACTTGGTGCTCTTCGAGCCAGGCGAAGCCTCCGCGCTAGCAGAGCCGGGCCAGGCCGCTGTGACCAGCCTCCTGGCCATCACCTCCCACACGTGGATCGCCTCGCCCCAGCAAGCGCGCGCCGAGGCCGAGATTGCCACGAGCCTCGAACGCCTCCTCAGCTATCCCAGCTCGCTTCCGGCGATTCACATCGACCGTGCCATCGCTTGGGCGCAGGACAAAGCGGGTTTTGTCTTTGCGCCTGCCCAAGCCGAGGGTATTCGCTCGGCGCTGGCCAACAAGGTCTCCATTCTCACGGGTGGCCCCGGCACGGGCAAAACGACCATTCTCAGTGCCCTTTGCACCATCTTGCTCGCCAAAAAAGCCCGTATCGTCCTCGCTGCACCCACGGGCCGCGCCGCGCAGCGTATGGGGGAAACAACGCGCCTGCCCGCATCGACGATTCACCGCTTGCTTGGCTTCGCGGCCGAGAAGGGTCATTTTCTCCACAACGCCAACAACCCTATCTTGGCGGATGTACTCATCGTGGACGAGGCCAGCATGTTGGATAATCGCCTCGCCGCTGCTCTCCTCCGCGCCGTCCACGCCAACACCCACCTCCTTCTCGTGGGCGATACCAACCAGCTTCCCAGTGTCGGCCCGGGAAATGTCCTCCATGATATAATCGCCTCGCGTCGCGCAGCGGTCACGACGCTCAGTTCGGTTTTTCGCCAAGGTGCGCGCAGCCAGATTGTCCTCGCGGCGCACGATATTTTGCAGGGGAGAATCCCCCTCCCCGAGCCTATCCAAGACGCCAGACACCTTTCCCCTGAACACGAATTCCAATTTGTCACCACGCCCACGCCTGAGGCTTGCGTCGCGCAAGTAACTACCCTTTGCCAGAAAATACTCCCGGAAAAATTCAGCCTCGACCCTTGGTGCGATGTGCAGGTGCTCGCCCCCATGCACAAGGGCATGGTTGGGATTCAAGGCTTCAACGCAGCTTTGCAACGCGTATTCAAGCCAGCTGCCGCACGTGGCATCGGCGGCCACGGCGGCCTGCGTTTTGAGGAAGGCGACAAGGTTATACAAGTCCGGAATAACTATGATAAAAATGTGTTCAATGGCGACCTTGGCAGGATCATCACTGTTAACCCGGAAAGGGGCATGCTTACGGTGGATTTTGATGGGGTAAAAATTGATTACGAGCGTGCCGATTTGACCGAGTTACAGCTCGCCTATGCCATAACAATTCATAAATCACAGGGCAGTGAATTTAACACCGTCGTGATTCCGCTCATGAAAAGCCACTATGTCATGCTTCAGCGCAATCTAATATATACGGCCCTGACGCGAGGCCGGAAGCGCGTCATTCTCGTGGGCGACCCTCAGGCCTACGCCATGGCGATACGAAACATCGAAAATGCCCAACGCCTGACCACCCTTCCCATGCGTCTCGAAAAATAAGGGAAAACCATGACAGAAATAATCTCCAAGAGAAGAGCCATGTTCAGAGGACAACTGCTTCATCTTGTCATGCTTGCATTGCTATTAGGCCTACTCGTTATGCTGGTGGACATGGGTGCTTGCGCAGGCAATTTTGGCGGCTTGGCGTCCGAGACTTGGTTGGGGATGGCAGTGTTGATTCCCGTCGTGCATCAGGTGTACGTTTGGTTTTTTTGGCGTTTGGAGCTTTTATACAAGGGCGTTAGCAGTACTTGTGGAATGCAACGTGGATTCGGTCTTTATGCAGCAGGTTTTGGCATTTTATTTATTTCTCGTTTACTCTTCATTTCTATTTTGGCGTTTTCCAATCGCTGGAGTCTGCCCTTGGATTCTGCATTGGGTTTTGCGCTTGCTTGTGTGTTATTGGTGCCGTCTTTGTATCTCGCCTATTCCGTTTTGCGTTATTTCGGGATCAAGCGCGCTTTTGGGTTGGATCATTTTGATATGCATTATCGCCACATGCCATTCGTCAAGAAAGGGGCATTTCGTTGGTCGGGCAATGCGATGTACGTTTTCGGCTTCATGATTTTGTGGGTACCTGGCTTGTTTTTTTGTTCAAAAGCAGCGCTGTTGGCTGCGGCGTTCAACCATGCTTATATCTGGGTGCATTATTATTGTACAGAGTTGCCTGATATACGGATTATTTACGGCAAAAGCGGCGATCGTGTTTAGCGCTGTCCGTGGATTTGTGTGTATTTAGAATAGACTTTATGTGGGATGCAGCTTTTCTGGGGCCATGAACCTTGTTTCATTGAAGGGCTTGATTGCTGATGTTGTCACCGGTAATTTTTCTCCGGGAGAATTGCATATCGAGAATGGGCGCATTGCGCGTATCACGCCTCTGGCTGTTGCCCCGGAAGGGCAGGTGATTGTGCCCGGTTTTGTCGATGCCCATGTGCATGTGGAGAGTTCCCTGCTTTCACCGTCGGCGTTTGGGCGCCAAGCTTGTGTCCACGGCACGGTGGCTACCGTCAGCGATCCGCATGAGATTGGGAATGTGCTGGGCGTGGAGGGCGTGCGGTGGATGATTGAGGAGGCGCGGAGAAGCCCGGTGCGGATTTATTTTGGGGCGCCTTCGTGTGTGCCTGCGACGGTGTTTGAGACGGCGGGCGCGCGTTTTGGGGTGCCAGAGGTCACGGCCCTGCTTTCGCAGCCGGAAGTGAAGTATCTTGCCGAGGTGATGAATTATCCGGGAGTCATCGCGCGCGATTCTGCGGTAATGGACGTTGTGGCTGTCGCGCGTCGCCTCAGGAAACGTATTGATGGGCACTCGCCGGGCGTTCTTGGCGAGGCGTTGAAAAAATATGTCGAGGTTGGCATTGAGACTGATCACGAGTGCAGCACGCTTGAGGAGGCGCGCCAACGGGCCGCCCTCGGCGTTTTTGTAGCGATACGAGAAGGCTCTGCCGCCCGAAATTTTGACGCCCTCGTCCCAATGTTGCTTGAGCGCCCGGAGATGTGTTTCCTGTGTTCCGACGACAAGCATCCGGACGAATTGTTGCTTGGGCACATCAACCGCCTCGTTGCTCGCGCCATTGCTGCCGGGTCCTCGCCAATGGCGGCCTTACGCGCTGCCACGCTCAACCCCGTGCGCCATTATGGTCTTGAGAGCGGGTTGCTCCAGTTGGGCGATTCTGCCGATTTCGCGATCTTGGAGAGCCTCGAGACGGGGCGTGTTCGAGAAACGTGGATTGGCGGGACGAAAGTCGCGGCAAATGGTGTTTGCCTTTTGCCGCCGCCGGAAGTTTTGCCAGCTGAGAGTTATCCAAATAATTTTTCGAGGAACCCATGCCGCGAAGAAGATTTTGCCGTCCCGGCATCGGTGGATGGGCGAAAGATCCGCGTGATCGTGGTGCGCGACGGGCTCTTGACCACAGGTATCGAGGAGGCGCTTCCCTGCGTACGGGACGGGCGGCTCGTGGCTGATGGGGCGCGGGATTTGCTCAAGATCACTGTGGTGAATCGCTACGCCACCAGCACACCGCCAGCCGTCGCTTTTATCAAAAATTTTGGTCTGAAAAGCGGTGCCATTTCTTCCAGTGTTGCCCACGACTCGCACAACATTATCGCCGTGGGTGCAGACGACGCGGCCCTTTGTGCGGCGGTAAATGCCGTCATTGAGCATCGTGGAGGCTTGGCGGCCAGTTTTAACGGGCAATCTACTGTGCTCCCATTGCCCATCGCCGGGTTGATGAATCCCGGAACTTGCGCCGAGGTTGGCGAGGCGTTTACCCGCCTTAGCGAGGCTGCCCAGGCTGCTGGCTGCCCCTTGCGTTCGCCCTACATGACCCTCTCGTTTATGGCCCTCCTCGTCATCCCGAGCTTGAAGCTGGGCGACCGTGGGCTATTTGACGTCGAGACATTCTCGCCGACATCCCTCTACGTATGAGCCCACGCCCGCCTGAAGAGCAGAATGCTCGACTTTTCCCGTTTTTCCTCAATAACAGCCCCAGAAACAGTCAGGCGCTTTGGTAGCGCTCATCACTCACACAGCAATAACACATGGATCACATGAACAATCTCACACCGCGCGCGCAACAAGTTCTTAATTTGGCAAGGCAGGAGGCGGACCTCTTCCATCACAATTACATCGGTACTGAGCACATCCTTCTTGGCATTATCAAGCTCGGCGAAGGTGTCGCCGTCAACGCGCTCCAAAAAATGGGTGTTGAACTGGAAAATGTGCGCGCAGCTGTCCACCGGGAAGTTGGCGTCGTGGACAAAAGCACCTCTTCAGCGAGCAACATCCCCTACACGCCACGAGTGAAAAAAGTCTTCATCCTCGCGACCAAGGAAGCGCGTGCCCTTAACCACTCCTACATCGGCACGGAGCACCTCTTGCTCGGGCTCTTGCGCGAAGGCGAAGGTGTGGCGGCCCGCGTGTTGAAGAGCCTTGGCGTGGACATTGAAGATGCCCGCAACAGAGTGCTCGCCGAGCTTGAGGATCCCAACGCCGAATCTGACGGTGAAAGCACAATGGCAAGTGGTCCGAGCGAGTCTTCGCGCTCCCAAAAGACGCCAGGCCTGCGCGCCTTTGGGCGCGACCTCACCGAACTTGCCCGGGACGGCAAGCTGGATCCCGTCATTGGCCGCCAGAACGAAATACGCCGCGTCATTCAGATTCTCGCCCGGCGTACCAAGAACAACCCTGTGCTCATCGGCGAGGCAGGCGTCGGCAAGACGGCTATCGTTGAAGGCCTTGCCCAGGAAATCTCCGCAGGGACTGTCCCGGAAATTTTGCGAGACAAACGCGTTGTTGCTCTCGACCTCGCCCTCATGGTCGCCGGGACCAAATATCGCGGACAGTTTGAGGAACGCATCAAGACAATCATGTCTGAGATTGCGCGCGTGCGTAACGTCATCCTCTTCATGGATGAGTTGCACACCATCGTCGGTGCTGGCGGGGCAGAGGGGGCGATGGATGCCTCCAACATCCTCAAGCCCGCCCTCTCCCGGGGAGAGCTCCAGTGCATCGGTGCCACCACCCTCACCGAGTATCGCAAAGGCATTGAAAAAGACAGCGCCCTTGAGCGTCGCTTCCAGTCCGTCATCGTCAATGACCCCACCGTTGAGGACACGGTGCAGATACTCCGCGGCATCCGCGCGAAGTACGAAGAACACCATAAATGTCTCTACAGCGACGCCGCCATCGAAGTTGCCGTGCGCCTGTCCGATCGCTATATCACCTCGCGCCACTTGCCAGACAAAGCCATCGATGTGATGGACGAAGCTGGCGCTCGCGTCCGCATCCAAGCCTGCCAGAACCCACCCACAGTGGACGACATTCAGAAGGAAATAGATGGCCTCTGCACGAAGAAAGAAAAAGCCATCGCTGTCCAGGATTTCGAGGCGGCCGCCAAGCACCGCGATGCCGAAAAACAGTTGCGCGCCACCAAGGAAAAAATCATTGCAGACTGGCGGAAGAGCACCACCGAAACCCCCGTCAGCGTCACCGAAGACGACATGTTCAAGATCGTTGCTGATTGGACAGGTGTCCCGCTCACGCGCCTGGAAAAGAAGGAGACCAAGAGACTTCTCGAGCTCGAAGGAGAGCTTCAGTCCAGCGTTGTTGGGCAGGAACACGCCTGCGAAGTCATCGCACGTGCCCTGCGCCGCAGCCGCGCAGATCTCAAAGATCCACGTCGCCCCATCGGCTCTTTCCTCTTCCTTGGGCCAACAGGCGTCGGCAAGACCATGCTCGCCAAGACACTCGCAGAGAGAATTTTCGGTGATCAAAACGCTGTGGCGCAGTTTGACATGAGCGAGTACATGGAAAAAGTCGCCGTCTCCCGCCTCATTGGCTCGCCCCCAGGCTACGTCGGCTACGAAGAAGGCGGTCAGCTCTCCGAAGCCGTGCGCCGCAAACCCTACTCCGTCGTCCTCTTCGACGAGATCGAGAAAGCCCACCCGGACGTCGTCCAGATTCTCCTGCAAGTCCTTGAAGATGGACGCCTCACCGACTCCCTTGGGCGCACTGTGGATTTCCGCAATACCATCATCATCATGACTTCCAATGCCGGGGCCGACATTCTCCAGCGCAACAACGCCATGGGCTTCGACGTCGGCAACAACGCCGAGCGCGATTTTGATAAAGCCAAGGACCGCATCCTCGAGGAAACCAAGCGCATCTTTAAACCCGAGTTCTTGAACCGGCTCACAGAAATCGTGATATTCACGCCACTCACGAAGAAGCACATCGAGCGTATTGTTGAAATAGAAGTTGGCAAACTCGCCAACCGCCTCGCTGTGCAAGATATCAAACTGGAGCTGACCCCAGCTGCGTATGCCTTCCTCGTTGAAAAAGGATTTGATGAAAAATACGGTGCCCGCCCCCTCCGTCGCGCTGTGGAACGCCATCTCGAAGACCCACTTGCCGAGAAAATAATCCGGGGCGACGTTACACGAGGTGGCCCACCCGTAAAAGCCGATTGCGCCAGCGACACTTTGAAATTCGTGCAAGCGGAGCTTGCTACCCCAGGCGTCGGAACCTCCGCAACCACCACGCCTCCACGCCGTGGAAAACGGAAACAAAACCCATGACCCACTACCAACACGAGGCACCCCAGCCAGCCTTGGGGTGCCGTGTGTGTGGGGGGCGTTCTGCGACTTTTGGCATGGGTCAATATCTCTTGAACGCGACAGCAGGGGAAGCGAACGGGAACAAGGATCTCACGGTGACGAACGGAGGTCTGGGTGGGGAACCTGATAAACGACAGCGTCCACGGTACGTCTAGCGGGAGCATTTCCAGCGCGGCTTTGTTGCCCAAGATGGGCGTGGAAAGCTGATTGCGAAGAGGCGAAGATACGGGGGAGGGAAGGTGTGGGAATGGGTAGAACTGATGGACCGGATAGATAGGGCGGAGCGCGGTATGGTTTCCCATTATGGAGCTCACGTGCATTTGCGGGAGCGAAGTTGCTTGTTTTTTGTGGGGTCTCTGGAGAGTGTGGGCAGATGTCGTCCGTTGTTGTCGTAGAGGGTTTGATTAAGTCTGTGAATGGCTCTTCTGTCCTCGATGGGGTGAGTTTTTCTGTGGGGGAGGGTGAGATGCTTTTCGTGCTTGGGCCGAGTGGGGCGGGGAAGTCTTTCCTTTTGCGTGTGCTTGCGGGTTTGCTGAAGGTGGATTCCGGACGTGTGCTTATTCATGGGCAGGATGCCGGGATGCTGTCGGCGCATCAAAGGGGTGTGGCTTATGTGGCGCAGAACAATACGCTTTGGCCGCATTTGAATGTAAGGGAGTGTGTGGCGTTTGCGTTGGAGCAGCAGAGGCTTGGGGGCGAGGCTGTGCGGGGGGCGGTGCATTCCATCCTTGGGGAGCTTGCTTTGGATGCACTTGGGGGGCGGCTTCCGGCGGATCTTTCTGGTGGAGAGCGCCAGAGGGTGGCGTTGGCCCGGGCGCTTGTGGCTTCGCCTGCGGTGTTGTTGTTCGATGAGCCTTTTGCGCAGCTCGAGCCACAGGAGCGGCGGCGGCATTGGGCGTTGGTGCGTGATTTTTGTGAGAGGGTTGGTGCGGCTGCTGTTTGCGTTACCCAGCATGTGCCGGAGGCGCTTGCTGTGGCACGGCAGGTACTTGTACTTGCAGCGGGGCGCGTTTTGCAGAGGGGGAGTCCGCTGGAGGTTTACCGGCGTCCGAAGGTGCGCTTTGTCGGGGAGTTCTTGGCCTGTGCCAATGTTTTCCCGGGCACGGTACTTCATGCGGGTGCTGGGGAGTTTTTGGCGGAGACACCGCTGGGGGAGGTGCGTGGTGGGTTGGCGGCGGGTGGTAGTGTTCCCGCTGGCACGGGCTTGGATTTGCTTGTCCGGCCTGAGGCGTGGCACTTGGATTTGATGGCGCCGGAGGAGAATGCTTTCCCTGGGAAAATTGTTGGTGGGGATTTTTGCGGGGCATTTCGCAATGTGCTTTTCCGGACGGAGCATGGGGTGGTATTGCGCGTCGCGGAGGCGAACCCGCGCGTTGGCGGGAGTGCGGGTGGGGGAAATCTGATTGCATGGGTCGAGCCCGAGGAGGTCATTGGTATCCCGACTCCGGGTTGACTCTTGGTATGTTTTGGGCGATTCCGTCCGTCCTTTCTTTTGTTTCACCGCTTTTTATAAATGACGCACATGGATGCTTTTGATGAGTCCCGAGTATTTGATGTTGCCCGCGTGCGGGCCGATTTCCCGATTCTTTCGCGGTGTTTTGGAAAGTTACCCCTTGTCTATTTTGACAATGGGGCGAGCGTGCAAAAGCCGATGGTTGTCGTTGAGGCGCTGTCGCGTTACTACCGCGAGGCCCATGCGAATATTCATCGTGGTGTGCATCGGTTGAGCGAGGAGGCGACTGCGGCTTTCGAGGAGGCGCGGCGGCGTGTGGGGCGTTTCATCAATGCGCGAGAGACCCGGGAGTGCATTTTCACGCGGGGGACGACGGAGAGCATCAACCTGGTGGCGGCTTCTTGGGGGGCTGAGAATTTGCGTGCGGGAGACGAGATCTTGCTCACGGAGATGGAGCACCACGCCAACATCGTTCCCTGGCAGCAGGTGGCTGCGCGCACTGGAGCGAGTGTTCGTGTGGTGCCGGTGGCGCCGTCGGGGGAATTGCAGGCTGGGGTTTGGCGCGAGTTGCTTTCGTCACGGACGCGTCTTGTGGCGGTGGCACATGCGTCGAACGTTCTGGGCACCATTAATCCTGTGCGCGAAATTGTTGAGGCTGCGCACGCTGTTGGCGCGCTTGTGCTGGTGGATGCTGCGCAATCTGTGGCGCATTTCCCAGTGGATGTGCAGGAGCTGGGAGCAGACTTTCTCGTTTTTTCATCGCACAAGGTTTTTGGCCCTACAGGCATAGGCGTTTTGTTTGGCCGAGCGGAGCTGTTGAACGCCATGCCACCCTACCAGTGTGGTGGTGACATGGTGTTGGAGGTAGATTTCGAGGGGACTACCTTTCGCGAAATCCCTGAGCGTTTTGAGGCTGGCACGCCCAACATTGCCGATGCCATCGCCTTTGGGGAAGCCTTGGACTACGTGGCGGCGTTGCATCCTGGAGCTCGGGCGCACGAGGCGTTTTTGTTGGATGAGGCGACGCGGCGCTTGGGGGCGATTCCTGGTCTGCGCATTATTGGCACAGCTGGGCAAAAAGTTCCTGTCATTTCTTTTTTGTTGGGTGACATCCACCCACTCGATGTTGGCACCATGCTGGATGCGGATGGCATCGCCGTGCGCACGGGGCACCACTGCGCGATGCCGTTGATGAAGGCTCTTGGTGTGAGGGGGACGGTGCGTGCGTCTTTCGCTTTTTACAACACGGTTGAGGAGATCTCGCGCCTTGTCGTTTCGCTTGAGCGCATCCGCAAGATGTTTGGGCAATGATTTTTTGATTTTCACGCTTACTCTTTTCGCTTTGCTGTCCTGCCCTGCATGAGATCGCCCACACCGTCAGTCTTTATCCAAGGCATCGGGGCCTACAAACCTGAACGACGACTCACCAACGATGACCTTTCGCGGATCGTTGATACCTCCGATGAGTGGATACGCACGCGTTCTGGGATACGGGAGCGCCGTATCGCTGCTTTGGGCGAGAGCAATGCAGACTTGGGGGCGGCGGCGGCGGCGGCGGCCATTCAGGATGCGGGCATTTCTCGAGAGGACATCGACTTGTTGATCGTGGCCACAGTCTCTGCCGAGGGCCCTGTCCCGTCCACTGCGTGCCAGATTCAGCAAAAGCTTGGTTTGCGCTCGGGGATCCCAGCGTTTGACATCGCGGCGGCTTGTTCGGGCTTTGTGTATTTGTTGCAGATCGCCAGCCACATGCTGCGCGCAGGTGATTACAGAAGTGCGCTCATCGTGGCCACGGAGAAGCTCTCCGGCATCACGGATTGGCAGGACCGTGCGACGTGCGTGCTCTTTGGGGATGGTGCGGGCGCAGCGGTCGTCGCCAAGTGTGATGAGCCCTATGTCGGCATTTTGGGCAATGTCCTCGGGGCGGATGGGACGCGCGGCGACTTGCTCACCGTCAGCCCGCGCACGGGTCCCAAGCCAGCCTCGGTGGCGGATCTCCCCGTTGGCACCCATGTCATCGGCATGAATGGGCGCGAGATTTTCAGGAACGCCGTTCGTGTGATGAGCCAAGCTTGCCGGGGTGTGCTCGAGAAATGCAATGTCCCGGCGAGCAGGCTTTCTCTCATCATCCCGCACCAAGCCAACCTGCGCATCATCGACGCGATAGCGAGCGACTTGGAGTTGCCTCTTCAGTGCTTCAAGCTCAACCTTGAACGTGTCGGCAACACCTCGGCAGCTTCCATTCCCTTGGCGCTTGAGGAGGCGTATCGCGAGGGGCAGATCAAAGTTGGCGACTACATTCTTCTTGTCGCCTTTGGCGGCGGCTTTACTTGGGGCGCCACCCTTATCAAATGGTACCAACCCAAGACATCATGAAAACCAAGGTTCTCGGTTATTATGGAGGTGTAGTGTCCTTCCTCCTCGTCGCTCTTTTTGCCCTATCGCTCCCAGCCAGTGAGCTTGCGCGGGATGAGGCTGCAGGCGCGCTCGCACCTGCTTTCAACGGCCAGCTTGTTGCTGCACCGGGGAAGATCCCGGCACACACGCTTGTGTATAATGAGGCCGAGGGTTGGCGTTTGCTCGCCGGGTTTGTGCCAGCTGGCGAGTCGGTAAAGACTCAGGGGCAGCTGCAAATCGCTCTTGAGCGCCTCAACGAGGCTCGCCGGGAACAGAACGCCGGGAGCAACTCCTCCGCTCTCTCGCTCTACAAAAAAATCACCGAAGACTACCCAGGCACAGAGTTTGCCGCAGAGGCCTTTTTCCAGCGGGGCAACATTTACTATACCCGCAACCAATTCACGAACTCCTTTCAGAACTACGAAGACCTCATTCACAAGCATCCCGAGGACATCCGTTTCGATCAGGTCATTGCCGCGCAGTTTACCATTGCCAGCGACATCAAAGACGGCGCGCGGCCCTACCTCTGGGGGTGGATGCCTTGGTTTCGCAATACGGTCGAGGCCCTCGATTTTTTTGAAAAGGTAAATCGCAATGCCCCCTATGGTGAATTCGCCGCACGCGCCCTTTACAGCAAAGGCCTGCTTGCTGTGGACGAAGGCAAGACGGAGGAGGCCATCGACGCCTTTGAGCGCATCATCCACAACTACCCCAGTGCGCCCGAGGTGCCCGAAGCCTACCTCTCCCTCGCAAATACTTACGAGAATGACATTCCGGGTGCGGAGTGGGACCAGGGAGCCACGCGCTTAGCCCTTGAGTATTACTCCGAGTTCATTATCCGCTTTCCTTCTCACCCCAAGGCCAAAGAGGCTGTCGAAGGCTTGAGCCGAATGCGCGAAACCCTCGCCAAAAACCGCTACGACCTCGCTTTGCTCTATTACGAGGAGCACAACAACGCACGTGCTGCGGCCATTTATTTTAACGAGGCCATCAACGCCGCACCGGAATCGACAACTGCACAGGATGCACGCAAAAAAATTAACGACATTCGCGACGGCAAACTTGCCAATCGTGGCATCATGGACTGGATTTTTGGGCGCTACCCGGTGACCAAGGATGCGGACTACATTCCGCCACCAGCACCGACTGACCTCCAAAACATGGGTTTTGGCCAAGCCGTTCCCAAGGCCGAATGAGCTACTGGTGCGCGCACCCTGCTAAGCCCGCCATTCAAAGCGCGACACTGTGCAGGCATGCCCTTTTTCATCAATGGAGACGAGGCAGCCGTTGAGGCGGACATCTTCTGTCGCCACTGGCAGGCGGCGTGGCATCCCGTCTAGGAAACGCCCGATGACTGGCGCGATTTCGCGCCCGATTACCCCAGTGTGCGGACCGCACATCCCGGCGTCCGTCTGGTAAGCTGTTCCTCGCGGAAGCACGGAGGCATCTGCTGTGGCAACGTGCGTGTGCGTGCCGACCACGAGAGAGACCTTTCCGTCGAGGTACCAGCCGAGTGCTATTTTCTCGGATGTCGCCTCGGCATGGATTTCCACAAGGGCGCAGTCGTACTGTCCCTCAAGCTCGCGCAACATGCGCTCTGCAGTGTCAAAGGGGCAGTCCACGTGGTGTTGCATGAATTGGCGTCCCAGCACTGTGAAGACAAGCAACCGCGCACCGTCGTGGCCTGGCGCGATGATGTGGGTGGCGCCCGGGTTGCGCGGTGAGAGATTCGCAGGGCGACAAAGCTGGGGCGTTTCCACGATTTCCTGCTCAAAACCACGCTGGCCCCAAGTATGGTCGCCCAGCGTGATGACGTCCACGCCCGCGCTGGTGAGGCTCCGGGCAATGGCGCGTGTGATGCCGGAGCCGCCCGCCGAGTTCTCAGCGTTAGCCACTACCCAGTCCAAGGCAAGTGCCTGGCGCAGCCCGGGCAATGCGTGCACAACGGCCTCGCGACCTGGCGCGCCGATGATGTCTCCCAAAAACAGAAGTCGTCTCATGGCGCACCGAAGAAAACGCGCTGGCAAAGCATCGCGAGCTGAAATGTGTTGCGAGCGGGTGCGTTGAGTTTTGCCTTCTTCGTTGACAATGGGCGGGTTGCGGCTTCCCTGAGCGTTCTTTCTCTCCGCCCGCTGGCAGCAACCGCACATGGCCCTTTCCATCGAAATCGTGACACCCGAGCGCAAGGCTTTCGAGAGCCCGGCGGACAGTGTCGTCTTGCCCACGCAATCCGGGGAAGTAAACATTTTGCCCGGCCACGTGCCGCTGACGACCCTCGTCTCTCCAGGTGTCGTCGCCGTGCACAGCGGTGCCACCGTGGAGCATCTCGTAGTGGACAAGGGGTTCGCACGCATCCTTGGAGATCGTGTGTCCATTCTTACCGAGGCAGCGATTGATACGGATGAGATAGACCTTCGCGCGGTTGAGGAAGCGGAGGCTCGTGCCCAAGGCGCTTTGGAAGCCGCACGCACGGGCAAGAGCGATCCGGCCGAGATCGAAAAAATGGAGCAAATCCTGCGATTCGCTGCTGTGCAAAAATTGATCAAAAGGCCTCGGTGAATTTGTTCGCAAGGAAACGTTCTCTTGTCTGCGTAAGTATTTGATTGTTGACTCAGCAATAAGATCATCTTCCATTACTAGCCCACAAAGATGGAGTCCAGCGAACCATCTCCAAAAACGGGGCGTCACCGAAAAGCCAAACGAGTAGGCACACATCAATACCAATGGATCCTCATCAAATCGAAACTTTCATTGCCGTGTCGGGGAACAAGTTCCCTGCCGAAAAACTCTCCCTCATTCGCCAGCAACTTGAACAACTCCCTGCTGCGAAGCTGGCTGCCGTTTCGTCTATGGATTACAAGGACCCGATGATGATTCTTATTGTTTCCATCTTGGTGGGGGCTATCGGCATTGACCGTTTTTTGCTCGGTCAAACAGGCCTTGGTATTGCCAAACTCTTAACCTGTGGCGGCTTGGGGGTTTGGACAGTCGTTGACTGGTTTCTCATCATGAAGGAGGCCAGAGAGACCAACTACCGCAAGTTCCTGATCGCAGCCAATCAGTGATAAATGGGTTGTGTACGGAAGAGTAGCTTCTTCGCCATCAGCTTGCTAGCGTTGCTTGGCGGTGCGGTTTTCCCTGTTGTCGCGTGTTGTGCCGCCGTGCCGACGGTTGCCCGTACGTGGCTCGCGAAACCAGCAAACTTCGACAAGCAGGTGGTCGCCACGTATGTCGCAGGGGTGGACGAATCCGGGCTTTTCGCCTCGGATGCCCCGTTTGCTGTTTTGCGTGTTATGACGGCGGAGCGTGAAGGGCTTGAGGGCGGAGTGATCTTTCTCCTTGTCCCACCTGCCTCGGCGGAGGCGACAGTACGCGGGCTGGAACCTCCCGAGCCGGGCGCCGGGAAGAAGACAAATTTTGGGAGCAAAATCACCCTGAGGCGTCTTGACGCCACGTTGCATATTTTGAATGGAGAGCCTGTGCTCGTAAAAGATGGCAGCGCCAAAGCTTTGGTCGCGTTTGCCAAGAGAGGGAAACCTTCGGCAGTGTTTGCAAAACAACTGAAGGCCGCTGGCTTGGAACCTGTGGCCAAGTATTTTCAGAAAGATTTTGTCGTCTCACAGCCGGGCCGTTCGGGCACTCCTGAGGCGGGTGTGCCGGAGCGTTTTCTGCTTATGCTCAATGCACGGCGCCAGCGCGAAACCCCCGCCCAAAAAGCCCTCTCGGCCCAAGCCCTACGCGCAGAAATTCGCAATGGGGCCGAGTATATCTTTGACGACGACGCCACGAAAACGACTTGGCGTCTTGTGTGGAAATAAAGTGGGAGGCGGGCTTAGCCCTGCCACAAATCCGGGCGCGCCAAGCGCAGGTGAAAAAAGGCCGCTTGGGCGATGACGTGCTGGAGTTCGCCATTGTGCAGCATGGCATCCACCTCGTGCACGCTGAAGAGCCTGCTCTCCACCTCTTCATTGACGTCGAACTGAATCTGCCCCGAGGGCGTGCAGTCTTCGGCGAGGACGAAGTGGGCGGTGTTGTTGAAGATGGCCGGGTTGGGGGCGCAGCTCCCGATGCTGCGGATACGCTGGCTGGTGTAGCCTGTTTCTTCCTCCAGCTCGCGTGCTCCCGCCTGCTCAGGAGATTCGCCAGACTCCATCAAGCCGCCAGGTGGTTCCCAGGAAAAATGACGCGTGCCGAAACGAAATTGACGCACGAGGAGCAGGCGCCTGTCAGACGTCACAGGCAAGGTAAGCACCCAGTCCAAGCTGCGAATGGTAAAAAAATCACCCTCGCGTTGGTCGAGAGGGTGTTGGAACCGTTGCCGGTAAACCTTGAAAACTACGCAGTCAGCGTGCAGGGATTCGTTGAGGAGATTCCAAGCGGCGAGCGAGTCCATTTGGGTCTTAGCGCGTACTTAGCGGACGGGCGTCGAATTTCCACCCGTGGTACCCGTGTTGCCTTGGGTCGCTCCCGAACCGGCCCCTGCTCCAGTAGGTTTGCCGGGGATGACGATGACTCTGCCGACCTTCAAGGGGGTGCTGACGGTCAGGCCGGGGTTGGCGGCCAAAATCGAAGCGATGGAGACGCGATACTTTGAAGCGATGCGCGAAAGATTTTCATTCGAGGCGATCGTGTGCTGGATGCCGCCCGCCGGGATGGCGACGTCGGCAGTGCCCCCGCTGCGTCTTCCACCGTCGGCGGCGCGTTGCCCGCCGGGACGGTTCCCGCTGGTGAGCTTTTGCAGCGCGCCGACGATGACGTGGTTGTGGTCGTTGTTTGTCCTCTTGTAGTCTTCAAGGTTCCTCTTCACCGCGCTGATGGAGTTGTTGAGGTTGCTGAGCTCGGTCGTCTGCTGGTTGATGGTGAGGTTCAGCTGTTCGACGACCTTGACGGTGTCTTGCTGAATGGGGGAACCCCGGGCTACCTGATCGCTTTGTGTCGCGAGCTTGTCAAGTCGGCTTCTCAGTTGGATGCAGTAGACACCGAAAACAATGACCCCGATGAGGGCGAGCCCCGAGAGGATCAAGGGAAGTTTGGACTCCGAAGGAGCGTCCGAGATGGGTGATTCGTCCATGTTTTTGTTTTGTTGAGAGGAAGTAGGAAAAGAAGGGCGCATGATTCAGGAGTTGACATGCATGGCAATAAAAAATGAAGTCGGCCTCTTGTGAAAAACTACGGGCGGTAGCGCAGTCTGGCTAGCGCACCTGCTTTGGGAGCAGGGGGTCGTGGGTTCGAATCCCACTCGCCCGACAAAGTTCAAGATGAGCCTTGGGTATGGCACGTTGTTGTGTCTCGGGGGCAAAAAGTCGCTGAAAAACGACTTGGAATAGCAACCGATGTTCAGCAATTTCGACGGCTACATGGCAATAGACATATTGTGATATAAGCGCTCGTCTCAATAACTCAAAAAACACACCAAATTTCTGGCTCAAAATGATGGTTTCTGACAACTTTCGGGCCTCTTGTCGGCACTTACGCACAGTTGAAAATCTTTATTGAGACTGAAAATAATATCACAACACGTCTAATGCCGTCGCAGCCGATTTCGCTCGGGTGCTGGCGGATGCAGTTAAAGGTGTTGGGTGTACGGCACTCAGTGGGTAGGATGTTTTTATCAGGAGGCCATTCACATTGGGTAGGGCGCTCTCAGCGAGAGCGCCGTTGGGGCCCTATGGAGTGTGTCGTTGTCTGAGTCAGATGTCTCTTCATCAGGCTTAAAATTAGGTGTCTGTGTTGTTTAGAAGCTTAATTTGTAGCCGGTGGTGATGTTCCATGGGGTGTTGTATTTGCCGCCCCAGGCGCCTTCGTAGTCGAGGTGGATTTGGTGGGTGGGGGTGATTTG
>JAITHA010000082.1 GCA_031280235.1 Puniceicoccales bacterium
TGCAGCACAAAATAGCGTTCATCTTTGATGAGCTGCTGTATTTCCCCCAATCCACACGCGAAAGCATGTCGATGTGGTAGTGCCGCTTGAGTTTGATCGGTCCTGCATTGTTAAAAAAAACGTTCCATGGGGGCTCGGTGTTTTTTGGGGGAAGTTTTAAAAATTTCCTGGCAATCGCAAGTACAAGCAGGCGTTGCTTCTTCAGAGTTTCGATTATATGTTGGTTAGTAGGTTATGAATGTTTTTGGCATGTGGTTTTTGTCGAAATTTTTTGTCGAAGACATTCGGGAAATTTTGTTTTTCTGAGACGGAATCCGTGTTTCTTCAAGAGGTGTGATTTTTTATTTGGGAAGCGAGGTGTGCCCTTAATTGGTTCCAGAGGGTTAGGCGTTCGGCGATGGAGGCTTCTGCCCCGTTTGCGCTTGGGGTGTAAAGTTCGAGAGGGTGGGCTAGGTAGTTCTGGCCGGAGATACCTTCCGGGAAATCGTGGCTGTAGAGGTAGCCTGCACCGTGACCGATGGAGCGGTTGAAGCGTGTGTGGGCATCGCGCAAGTGCAGGGGGACGGGTTGGCGTGGTGCGTTTTTCAGGGCGTTGCGGGCTGCGGCGAGGGCGAGGGTCGCGCTGTTGCTTTTGGGGCAAGTGGCGAGAAAGAGGACGCAGTGGGCGAGGGAGAGGGCACACTCTGGGAGGCCGACGAATTCACAAGCCTGTTGGGTGGAGATTGCGACGGTTATCGCGCGCGAATCGGCGAGGCCGATATCTTCCGAAGCGAGGATGACGAGGCGTCTGGCGATGAACCGTGGGTCTTCGCCGCCTTCAAGCATGAGGGCGAGCCAGTAGATGGCAGCGTTGGGGTCGCTGCCGCGGATGGACTTTATGAACGCGGAGCTGGTGTCGTAGTGCTCGTCTTCGGCCTGATCGTAGCGCAGGTGGCGTTCGTGCGCAAAGCGGGCGACGTCATCACGCGTGAGGGGAGTGTGCATGGGGTGTGCGGTGACGAGGGTTTCGAGAGCGTTGAGGGCGCGACGCATGTCGCCTTCGCAGAGGCGTGCAATGTGGAGTAGGACTTCTTCGTTGGAGGTGACGCCCGAGGCCCCGAGACCACGGGGGATGTCGAGGAGGGCGTCTTTCAGGCCGAGGGTGACGGCGTTTTCGTCGAGAGGTTCGAGGCGGAAGAGGTGGCTGCGGCTGAGGAGTGGTGGGATGATGTAGAAGCCTGGGTTGTGGGTCGTGCACCCGATGAGGCGTGCGTTGCCGGCTTCGATGTCGGGGAGGAGGAGGTCTTGTTGTGCTTTGTTGAAACGGTGGATTTCGTCGATGAGGAGGATTGTGCGCTGTCCGTTGGTGGCGCGCGCCCGTGCGATGCGGAGAGTGTCTCGTAATTCTGCAGTGTTGGAGAGGACGGCGTTGATGCGGGCGCTGTGGCTATGCGTGGCCGTGGCGATGATTTCGGCAAGGGTTGTTTTGCCGCTGCCTGGTGGGCCATGGAAGATGATACTTCCGAAGGTGTCTGTGGCGATGAGGCGTGGGAGGAGGCTTTCTGGGCCGAGGAGTTGTGTGTGCCCGCGCATTTCGGAGAGGGTGCGTGGGCGCATGCGTGCGGCGAGGGGAGGGCGAGGTGCGGGTATGTCGGCTTCGTTGTGGCCTTGCGAGGCGACGTCATCGTCGAATAGCGAGCTATCACAGTCTCCTGCCATTGGTTTGGGGTGGTTTGTGTGGCGTGGGGTCAGGCTTGGTTGCTGGTGATTTTCCCGGTGAGGTATTCCACCTCGCGTCGGACTTGCAGATCGACCTCCATGCGTCCCTCCACGGTTTTACGTGCGTGGATGACAGTGCCGTGGTCACGCCCACCGAAGGCGTTGCCAATGGCGCTGAGGGAGGCGTCGGTGAGCTGAGTGCAGAGATACATCGCGACTTGGCGTGCGAAGGCGATTTGGGCTGTCTTTTTCTTGGAGGTCATTTCGGACAGAGGGATGCGGTAGTGGTCTGCCACGCGTTTTTGTATAGTTTCGTGGGTGATTTTATTGCGGCCTTCTTCGTTCAGCAGGTCGTGGAGGACGCGTTTGGCGGATTCGATCGTGACGGCGTTGTTGTTGCGCTGGTAGCCGTGGAGGCGTTGGATGGCTCCCTCGAGGTTGCGCACGTTGCGCACGATGCCTTCGGCGAGGAAGTCGAAGATTTTGGTGTCGAGTTCGAGGCCGCGCATGGCGGCTTTGCTCCGTAGGATGGCGTTGCGTGTCTCGAGGCTTGGGGCGCCGATGTCGGCGGTGTAGCCCCAGCTGAAGCGTGAGATGAGCCGTTCCTCGAGGCGTGAGATTTCGCGTGCGGTTCTGTCGCTGGTGAGGACGATCTGTTTGCGGTAGTTGTGCAGCTCGTTGAAGGTGTGGAAAAATTCCTCTTGGGTGCGCTCTTTGTCGGCGAGGAAGTGGATGTCGTCGATGAGCAGGATGTCCACCTTCCTGTAACGCTGGCGGAATGCGGTGAGGCTACGCTCCTGAACGGCGTTGATATAGTCGTTGGTAAAGGCTTCGCAGGTGACGTAGAGGATGTGGGAGTCTGGTTTTCTGCGCAGAACGGCGTGAGCGATTGCGTGGAGGAGGTGGGTTTTGCCGAGGCCTGTGGCGCCGTAGACGAAGAGCGGGTTGTATTGGTTCCCGGGAGCTTCGGAGACGGCGAGGGAGGCGGCGTGCGCTAATTCGTTTTCCGGGGCGACGATGAAGTTCTCAAAGGTGTTGCTGTCTTTGATGGCTGGGGGCAGGGGCGGGAACTCGTCGGTGTCGCCGTGTGCGGGAGAGATGTTTTTGTGTACCTTTGTGGGCAAGGGTGGCTCTGGGGCAGGGTTTTCGCTTTGGGGGAAATCGAGTCTGTAGCTGACTTGGCGCCCTGCGGCGAGGGTGAGTTTTTCCCGGAGCAATCCGGCGAAGTTCTCGTCGATCCACATGGCGGTGAACTCTGTTGGGGCGAGTAGGAGCAAGGTGTCGGCTTCGCTCCCGTTGCAGGCGATCTTTTCGAAGAAATTCTCGTAGATGTCTTGTGTGAGAGTGGTCTTCAGTTCGTTTTGGGCGGTGCGCCAGAGTTTTTGAGCGGGAGTACTTTGCATCATGTTCAAGGGAGTTGGCTAGGATTTACTTGGTGTGGCTGGGGCATCTTATTCACAGGCACCTCTCAAAGTTTGCGGCTGTGGGCTTTGCGGTGCTCGGCTGGTCTCTAGAGCCAGTAAAACTGGCACTGAGCAGCTGATCGCGAAAAGAGAAGCCTTTTCGCCGGAAGAAAATAGGTTTCGTATTTCCATGATTTTCATAAAGATGCGAATCATGGAGTCGATCGTCTGCGATTTGAGGGTCTGGGTGCATGGCTAAGTGCTGCAGGGAGGCCTGTAGTGGTTGAAAAGTGATGTCGGCGAGCTTTGGTGGGGTTCGCGGAAGGCGCAAGGGGAAGTAATTCCCAAGTTATTCACAAGTGCTTGCGAATAAGTTTTTCAGTTTTTGACATGCATGAAAAGCGTTGTCCTAAGGGGCTAAGGGTTAGGTGCTAAGGAATGAAGTTTGGACAGGCGTGCAATAAGTAGGATTAGATTATATGTTTAAACAGTTCGTTTATTTTTTAGTCTAAAAAGGGATGTTTTCGAGAGACCCTTTGGAGTGAGAGGGGGTGAAATTTTCTTTTTCGAGAAAGGGAGATAGTCTACCGCTATCGGCCTATGACGGAACTCATCCTCGCCCTTGATGTTGCAGACAAAGATGAAGCGCTGGCTTTGGTCGCACCGCTGCGTGGCCATTTGCGCTGGGTCAAGCTCGGCTTGCAGCTTTTCACACGCCATGGGCCGCAGATTGTGGAGTGTTTTGCCGGGCAGGGTTTCTCAGTCTTTCTCGACCTGAAGCTGCACGATATCCCGAATACTGTGGCGTCGGCGATAAAGAGTCTTCGAGGGCGCCCTTGTTCGTTGTTGACGGTACACACGCTTGGCGGGCCTGAGATGCTGTGCTTTGCGGTGGAGAGCGCGCGTGAGGCTTTGCCTACGACGACGGTGTTGGGCGTGACGGTGTTGACGTCCATGGATGCGGGGCAGCTGGCGGCCATTGGCCTTGGGCATGCGCCCGTGGATGCTGTGCGCTTGCTGGCGCGCATGGGCATTGGGGCGGGTTTGCAGGGTTTGGTGTGTTCGCCGCAAGAGTTGCCCGTGTTGCGTGCAGAGTTTGGCTCCGGGCCGCTTTGGGTGACGCCGGGCATACGGGCTGCCGGGGCCCCTGCCGACGACCAGAACCGCACCTTGACGCCAGCTGAGGCTGCGGCAGCAGGCGCATCGCATATCGTGGTGGGGCGTCCGATTTTGAAGGCACCAGACCCCGTTCGCGCTGTGTTGGCGATTCAGGCTGAGCTGGCTCAGGCCTCGGGCGCCAGCTTTGGGAGATGAGTGCGTTGTGGGTGGTTTATTTTTTTTCTGGAAGGCGTGGTGCTTTTTTTCATCCTGCACTCCGACGGACATCGCGTGCGTGCCCGGTTAGTCCCGTGTCGGGGGAGGAATTTTCCGTTTGCATGGGTTGCCTTGTGTTGCGTGCTTGGTTTTCGTTATCAACCGAGATCATTTCCTGTTTTACCGTTTCCTCATGGCACGTTTTTTTCATCGACCCTTCCAATTCTGCAATTTGGGCATCACCGCCGTCGGTGTCTTGACGGTGCTTGCCGGGGTTGCACCCGTTGCGTTGCTCGCGCAGCAAAAACAGCCTGCCAAGCCTGCCTCTGCTGCTGCCAGCCCCGTGCCAGCCGTCGCCGCGCAGCCTGTGCCCTCAGGCACTAAAGAGCCAGACGAGAAGAAATCCCCAGAGGAGAAAGCCTTCATGCTGGCAGAGAGGGAGTTTCAGGCAGGCAAATTCAGGGTGGCTCTACCTGCCTACACCAAGCTTGCCAAGGATGTCGTCGGGCGCCTTGGCGACCCTGCCGCTTACGCGCTTATCCAATTGCGTATCGCCTCTTGCTACTACTCATTGAAGGACTGGCCGAACGCTGAAAAGGAGTTCCAGCTTTTCATTGAAAAGTATCCTGATGGCGTTGCAGACCTTATTGACCCCAATGACAACTACTTTGTGACGGCCCAGATCATTCTCGGAGAGATCTACGCCAATCAGGAAAAATGGGATTTGGCGGTCAAGCAGCTTCACGGCCTTTCGCGTGGCTCCCTTTTGACGACACGTGACCGCATCCGCGCCGCCATCGCCCTTACGCGTGTTCTGGAGGACAGGAACAAGAACGCTGGCGAGGCCGCTGTTCGCAAGGCTGCGCTGGAAGCCATCAGCATTTTGACGCCTTTCACCGCGTCCGGGAACTACATTGCGCCCGAGGTTCGCGAGGCAGGCGAGCGCCTTGTCGTGCTTTATCGCAAGGCCGGAGATGCCAAGTCAGCCAACGCCCTCAACGATCAAATGAACGCCACGCGCACCGGCTCGCCGCTCGATCTCGCCAAGGCGTCCTTCCGCTTCATCGAGGTGGGTAACGCCTATTTCGATCAGGCTGAGGTGGAGAGCGATAGAGCGCGCCAGCAGGCCAATTACCGTTACGCTCTCGCCTGCTACCAGAACGCGTTGCGCAACAATGTGCTCTCGGGTCTCATTGGGGATGCTCTCAAAATACAAGAAGACAGCCTCCTGCGCCTCAAGGCCTACAACCCGAAGCCCAACGAAGAAATGGCCGCCAAGATCTCCAACGCCGAGCGCGAGCGGGACATCTTTCTCAAGGTGGTCGAGACTTTCCGATCGAGCACCGACTATGACGCCATCATCTCCTATCGCATTGCACTCTGCCTTCATGAGCTTGGGCGGGACTGGGAGGCCTACATTGCCTTCCGGGATATTTTCGAAAACAGCCCCAAGTTTTCGAAGATGCACGTCGCGCACTTCTACTACATCCTCACCCTGCGTAGCATCAAGCGCCTCAAGGAAGCCCAAGCCTCCTGTCGTGAGTTCATGACAAAGTATCCCGGTGCGCCCGAGGTGGGCGATGTCGCCGTGCTCAACGGGCAGATGTCCTTTGACGAGGGTGACTATGCAGGGGCGGTGGAGCAATTCCGTTGGGCGCGTGACCCGAAAAACGTCAAGTCTCTCACCAAGGACGCCAAGGAGATGATAGACTTCTCCATTTGCATTGCCCTTTTTCAGAGCGCGGGGTTCCAGGACTGGGAGACGGTGCGCCTTCAGGTGGAAGATTTCATATCCAAGTATCCCGGGAGCCCACAGCTTGAGCAGATGCACTACCTGCGTGCGCTCTGCTATTTTTACCAAGGCAAATACCAAGAGACGATTAAGGGCATTAATACCTACCTCGACTTGTACAAGAAGCACGGCGGTCTTTTCGTCCCCGACGCGCGCTACCGCCTTGCCATAGCACGCTTCGGCGTGAAAGAGGCAGACTACACCGAAGTCGTCATCAAAGAGTGCGAAGAATGGCTCCGTGATTACGCCAAGCCCCCGGAGAGCATTGCCTCCGCCATCGAGCAGCAACGCCCCGAAATCTACGCTTTGCTCGGCGACGTCTACTTCAGGCGTTTTGATGCCAAGAACGCCAAGAATACCGAGGCGGCCAAAGCGGAGAACCTCAACCTGGCAATCAAGTACTACGGCGAGGCCGCCTTGCATTGCAAAACTAACTTCATCAAAGCCAACGAGCCCAAGGCGAGCGAGCATGAGCGCATTCGCCTTTTGCAGACCTTCACCTTCGTCACCAAGGAGCTGAATTCGCGTCTTGTCGCCCAAGGCAAGTGGGGTCGTATGCTTGAGCTCTACCACACCTTTTACGAATGGGCTCCTGCTGCGCCTCAGGCACTTGACTTCTTGCAGCAGATAATGCGCGCCAGCGAGAAACTTGGCAAAACGCCTGAAGCCCGCCGCGAGGCTCTCGCCAAAGAAGGCGTCACTGGCATTCCGGAACGCTATCTCACGCAAAATGCCGATGAGATTTTCGCCGAAGCCATCGTTCGCAACATAAACAACCCGAGGCAGGCCAACGTCGAGCTGCTCATTTCCGTGCTCGCCTCGCGCTCCGCACGCAAGGCCATGCTCGCAGCCAAGCGTGGCGAGACTGCCGCTGGCAAGAGCAAGCCCGAGGACTTCATCCTGAACCTCCTCCAGCTCAAGGACGGGCAAGGCACCCTCATCGCCCAAGCGCGTGGTTTCTACGCCCGGGCTGAGCTGGCGCGCTACATGCGCAATGATGCCCTGCGCGCTGAGACCCTAGACAAGATAGCGAACATTTTCAAGCCCGAGGAGCTGAGCCCAGGCATCCTCGCTTTCGTCGCCGAGCACCTCTTTGCGCAAAAGAAATACGCCCGGGCCGACGAGTTCATCCAATACATCTTCGACCACTATCGCAGTACGGACTACGTGGAATATGCCTATTGGTTGCGCTCTGAGATCTTCCTCGCCACAAACAAGCCCAAGGAAGCTTACGAGAATTTGAAGGAAGCCCAGGATAGTGAGGTGCCTTTCTATACCAGAGAAAAGGAATTCGCCCTCTTGCACGCCCGCATCCTCATCGAGGTCGGAGGCAAGAACAAGGATGGGAAAGACAACCTCGAGGAAGCCGTCTCCGTCCTCAAGGCAATCGCCTCAAACAAGGTTTGGCGCGGCGAGGCCAGTGCTTGGGCGTTGTATTACCAAGGGCAAATTGAGGAAAAGCGCGGCAAGATAAACGAGGCCATCAACTACTACACCCGCAGTTTCACGGCATGGCGAAAGCATGGCGTCGTTACCGCCAAGAGCTATCTGCGTGTCATCAAACTGTTTCAGAAAAAGGGCGACCGCAAAGGAGTCGCGGGCACGATCGCCGAAATGCTCCGCCCGGACAATCCAGCAAGCAAGCAACCCGAGGCCGCTGAGGCACGCCTCCTCCAGCGTAGTTTCCCCTACACGCCAGAGCCGCCAGCCGCCTCTTCGGCAGCCCCCGCGTCGGCCGTATCCCAAGTCGGCGAGCCAAAGTAAACCATCCACCAAGTCCACCCGGAAATACCCAAAAATATAATGAAAACCACGTTCATGTGTCGCCTCGCCATTTTTTCCATTGCCACTGCAGCCATCGTCGCCTCGGCAATCACAGCCCAAGCCCAAGCCAACCAGCAAAGGGTCTTTATCTTCGGGGATCCCAACAACCCAGCTAACCTCTGGGAGCTGAGCGATCCGTTCGACGCCAAGGCCAAAGCCAAACCTGGTCAGGCGGTCGCAGACGTGCGCGGGCGTGTCGTTAGGCGGTATGTGACTGGGCCTGGCAGCTCTAAGGCTGCGTTGGTTGTCAAACGCTTCTCCGAGGTGCGCCAAATCGTCTGGAGCGCGCGCCCCCAAGTCATGGAGGAGGCCATTTTCGCCGTCCAACGCGGCGAAGCCAACAAGGCTCAGACACTCATCGAGCCCGTCATCTTCTTCTTTTCCACTCTCAAAAAAGTTCCTGGCAATCTTTGGCTTGATGCTGCCAGCGTCAAACTCGACGCCCTCGTCCTCCTCAAGAACGACGCCCTCATCACCGAGTTCATCAATGAGCTTGAGAACGGGATCAGGGATGTCGATGCGGGTTCCGTTAAAACCCTCCAGAACCGCATCAGGCTTGCCAAGCTGGAGCAGGCCACCCGGCGGGGCAATTATGCCGTGGCCCTTCGCGATGCCGACGCTTTCATCAAAGAAAGCATCGAGCCGGGTGTTCTCGCCAATCTCCAGCTCATCAAAGGAGACGCTCTCTACGGACTCCGCCGCTATGAGGAAGCCATGACCGCCTACTTGCGCATCTCCGTCTTCTACGGTGGCCAAGGCAAGTTTGTGCCCGCCTCCATGCTCGGCGCAGCAAAAGCCTTCCGTGGGATGAACATCCCGGCCAACAAGCACCTTCAGCTCGACAGCGTCGCCAACCGTTATCTCAACGACCTTATCGCCCAATACCCGCTCACTGCAGAGGCCGAAATCGCCAAAGGCATTTTGACCAAAGACGACCGCGCCGCTCTCGCCCAAAAAGACGCCGCCGCTCTTGAGGCTGCGCAAAAGGCAGGCACCGGAGAGGATGGGGGTGCACCGCCACCGCCCGCCACCGCTGCCACTGATCCAACGGCAATCGACGACGCCCCGACCGCTCCCCCAACCGCTCCTGGGGACGAAACGCCCAAAGCCGACCCCCCGGGCGCAGACGCCCCCCTTGCATCACCTCCCGCTGCAGAGGGAACCGAGTGAAAAATATAGAACTTTTCGCTTTCCAATCACCAGCACTTCTCTAATAACCAGACGACTAACATGTTCACCCAAACTCTCCGAAAACTCATCGCCGCAATCGTGCTCGCTACAGCCTCGGCGTTCATCGCTTTGCCTGCGGCAGCCCTCGCTCAGGAGGCCGCCGCCCCCGTGCCCGCCGCTGCGTCGGCTGGCGAGGAAAAACCCAAGGTCGAGGACGAAACCATCTGGGCGAAACTCAGGCATGTGCACCCCGCAGTGCTCTTCCTTCTCGTTGTTGGCTCCATTCTCACCGTGTGGTTCGGTATCGACGGTGTCCTCAAAACCACCCGCGCCCGCGCCATTCCCGCAATCCAAATCGCCCAATTCAGGGAGCTCTTCAAGGGGGGCGACTACGTTGGCGCCTATGATTTTGCCAAGGTCAATTTCTCTCCCTTGAGCGACGTTGTGCGCGCGGGCATCGCTTTCTTGCCAGACGGCAAGCTGATGGTCGAGGAAGCCATGTTTAACGAAATTAACCGCATCAATGGCTCTCTGATGGGCCGCGTCTCTTACGTGTCCGTCATCGGGGTTTGCGCTCCGATGGTCGGCCTTTGCGGCACTGTCTTCGGGATGATGAATGCGTTTTCCACTCTTAGCACCAGCGGCGTCGGCGACCCGGCGGCCCTTTCAGGGGCCATTGGCGAGGTGCTCGTCGCTACTGCACTTGGTCTCTTGCTCGCCATTCCGGCCTTCGTACTCTACTACGTTTTGCGTAATCGTATCACCGTCGTCTTGCACGACGTTCAAGAAGCCGCCACACGCCTTTTCCGGAAAATGCCCTATGAAGCCTTTGAAGGATACCACCTCGGCGATGATGAGATCTACGCGTCCAAGCCAAACTGGGTGCCGGACGACGCTTCGCAGGCCGGCTGAACAGCCCAAGCCACTCAACATCCTTAACCCTAAAGAGAAAAAAATACCATGGGAGGCGGAGGAGGCGGAGGAGACGGCGAACCGGAATTTCAGGTAGCCCCGATGATAGACGTGCTGCTCGTCTTGCTCATCTTCTTTATGAGCATCACCTCAGCGCAGGTCTTGAAGCTGGACAAGGACATCAAACTCCCACTCGCCAGCAACGGAACCAAGCGCGACGACAAGGCCAAGGCTGGTCTCATCAACATCGCTTGGAATGACGTGGCCAAGGTTCCCCGTTTCAAACTCGACGACAAGCTCATCGAAAACGTTGACACGGAGAACCCGACGATCGAAGGCACCAAAGACTCGATCATTGAAGTTCTCGAAAAACGCCAAAAGGAAAACGCCAAGGATTTTCGCCTCCTGATCCGCGCCGACAAGCGTGTCCAAGCCAAATCACTCAACAAGGCACTTTTATGGGGTGCCAAGGCAGGCATTGCCAACATCGCTTTCTCAGGCGTCAACCAAGATATGGAGTAAACACGCGATGAAACACGTCGAAAGCCAGCGAGGCGGTGACCTCGGATTCCAGATCGCCCCCATGATTGACGTCGTCTTCGTCATCATGCTCTTCTTCATGGTCATGGCAGGTGCTGTCAAGGTAGAGCACGAATTGAGAATTAAATTGCCCGGCGAAGACACATTGTCCGACCAGCCCCAAGAAATTCCCGACGATCTACTGATCTCCATTACGGACAAAGGCCAAGTCTCAATCAACGATAGCAATGTGGACAAGCCGGACTCAAAAGTCATGGACGAGCTGTACCAGCAAATAAGCCTGTTGACCAATAATGCCCGCAATGCCAAGACCAAGCTCCTCATCACCGTTCAGGCAGATGAGACCGCGACCTACGACCGTATTGCTACTGTGTTGAACACGCTCGCCCGAGTCCCGGGGGCAGGGGAGAACGTCACCTTTTCCATCGGAGATCCCGAGGAAGGTTAGGCTTCGTACCGGTGGGCAGGCAAAAGGGCAAACTCGTTTTTTGGCGTGCAAATGAGGAACATTTGCCGCCGTTTTTTTTCTCCAGCGTTTTCCTTTTTATGAAATCATTCAAACTCGCCGCCCTCGCGGCCATTGTTGCTTTTACTGCCGCCGCAGCGGTAAATGCGTCGCAAATCCCAGTGCCGGGCTTGAAAGTCCGCACCACTACAACCAGTGGGCTTCCCGCCGGCGATTGGAAGGCTAGCGCGGATGCGCTGGACTACAAAACGACCCGCGAAAGTGCCGAGAAAGCCGAGAAAGCCGGGGACATTGCCGCCGCGCTCACATTCTGGGAACGTGTCCTTGACAGGACAACTTGCACGGAGAGGGAACGCGCGGCTGCCCGTGCGCGCGTCAAAGAATTGCGCCCTAAAGTCCAAGCCAACACAGACTCGGGCAAGGCACGTCCTTGGCGCGTCCTCGCCCTTGTCTACGCGGAAGTCAAAGGCACAAAAACCGATGACCAAGGCAAAACCACTGAATACCATCGTGTCATGGACGAGAGGGACAAAACCGTCATCGGGCGCGCACTCGGCGGTTTCCGCGATCTTGTATTCGAATACTCAAGCGGGGTACTTCTGCCAGAAATCGATATAGAGCTTGTCACTGCGCCTATTACTAAAATTCCCGTGAAAAGCTCGGATTTTATCCTCGGCATTCATGACGTCGCTGTAGAACTCAAAAATGTCGAAAAACGGACAGGCAAGAAGTACGACACCGTCATCGGCTACGTGAAATACAAAGGTGGCGAAGGCCCAGACATCCCACGCCCTCGCTACATCGCAGCTACGTACGGGCGCCTCCGCGAACTGGGCGACGCTGGCTATGTGATGATCCCATGGGGGACGCATTTCCCAATCCGCAACGAAGAAGAGGGCGAAGCCGAACTGCACGAATGGCTACACCAGATGGACGATGTGATCCACAAAAACCTCGGTTATCCGTATGGAGCTATTCGCAACCCGGACGATGGACAACGCGACCCCGAGTACACGCGCCCCTCAAGCGCCAAATCATGGGCGCATTTCTACCGCTACCTTATGGCGGAACACGCCACACGACAGATCTGGTCCGAGGTGACGATCCAGAGAACCGGGCCAAAACCCGGCAAAGTGATCACCACCATCAAGGACTGAGATCTACCCAAAAAAACCAAACACATGGCAGACCCTTGACGGGTCTGCCGTTTTTTGTGCGCGTTCCCGAAGCGAACTTTCAAACAAAAAGGGCAGTGTTCATTTCCGTGAAAAACTGCTTGCACAGCATTGAAGCTTCCTTACCTTGTCTCGCTTTTTCTGACGTTCTCATAAGACATGCCAACCATCAACCAACTTGTCCGCAAGCCGCGGACACAGCCAAGAACCAAATCCAAGTCACCCGCACTCGACAACTCGCCATTCCGGCGCGGCGTCTGTGTGCAGGTCATGATTCGCACTCCCAAAAAGCCAAATTCCGCCCAGCGCAAAGTCGCCAAAGTGCGTCTTACCAACGGGCAGGAAGTCATCAGCTACATCCCGGACGAAGGCCACAAGCTGCAAGAGCACAGCGTCGTCCTCGTGCGCGGTGGTCGTGTCAAGGACTTGCCCGGCGTGCGCTACCACATCGTCCGCGGCCCCCTCGACTGTCAGGGCGTCGAAAAACGCCGCCGCAGCCGCTCCAAATATGGCGTCAAGCGCCCCAAAGCCGCCAAGTCATAAGCTCCCCATTCCATTTTTTTTAACCGACAACACCATATGTCCCGTCGCCGTCGAGCCACCAAGCGTCAGCATCTTCCCGATGCACGTTATAGCAGTACGCTGGTCAGCCAGCTTATCAATGTCGTCATGAAGCGCGGCAAAAAGTCCGCCGCCCAAGCCATCGTCTATGGGGCGATTGAGCGCGTGAGCGAGAAACTTGAGAAGGGGGATCCCGTCGAGCTCCTCCTCGGCGCCCTCGAAAATTGTCGCCCGAAACTTGAAGTGAAAAGCCGCCGCGTCGGTGGCGCCACTTATCAGGTCCCGGTGGAAATTTCTCCAGAGCGGCAAACGAGCATGGCCTTCCGCTGGCTCGCCGCCGCTGCCAATTCACGCAAGGGCACGCCAATGACTGAGGCTCTTGCTTCGGAAATCATCGACGCCTACAACAACTCTGGCGGAGTCGTTAAAAAGCGCGAGGAAACACACAAAATGGCTCAAGCCAACCGTGCTTTCGCCCACCTGCGCTGGGGGAACAACAGCTAAGCCAACGTCCCCTTCGCTCCAGCCGGAAGATGGAACGCAGGTTTCCGGCAAGAGGGAGGGGTCGAGAAGGCCGTTGCGGGCACGTGGAGCTCCGCGCTCTCGCCCGCGCTCGCCATTCCTTTTCTTCTATGAGAATTGAGAGACGTGGCACGTCGCCTTCTCCAATAATGGTCACCAGAGCCATCGACACATGGCATACCGAGTGCCGCTAATCTCGGTAAATTTTAACCAGAAACAACCAACAACAAAAACCAAACAACGACCGACACCATGGCACTCTCCACCGCCAACTCCAACGAGCGCAAGTTCCCGCTTGAATACACGCGCAACTTCGGCATCGCCGCACACATCGACGCCGGAAAAACCACCACCTCCGAGCGCATCCTCTTTTACTCGGGCGTCGTCCACAAAATGGGCGAAGTCCACGACGGCAC
>JAITHA010000087.1 GCA_031280235.1 Puniceicoccales bacterium
CCACCGCAGTGGCAAGGACGAGAAACTTGTTTTTGAGCGAAAACTCAATGATGGCCTTGAGCATATTCTGAGTAAGGAAAGAAAGAAAATCGCGACGCCTCAACAAGCGCCACCCCACCGCCTTTCCGTCTAGCACTACAAGGAAAGCCCCCGTGAGCCCCGTTCTCGACGCTTCCGCAATCCGCCTAGCGAGGGCGGGCAAAACCCCAAGGCATACGTCACACACAGTAGATCAAGCCGATCGGTACCATGCCCGGGGCGTGCGCATTTGGCGTTGACCTTGTCTTGTCCTGAGGCACTCATCCACACCTTGCCAATTATGGCGATTTTCACGCATGAAAAAGAAATTCCTGTCTCGAACGCTTTCCACTGTACTTACTGGCATCTCTGTTGCCTTCGTGGCTGGCGCGCCCGCTTCTGCTGGTGAAGCTGGCGCTGAAGCCCCAGTGATCTACGAGCCGAAGTGGTCTTCGCTCGACAAACGTCCGGCTCCCGAGTGGTTCCGCGATGCCAAATTTGGCATATTTATCCACTGGGGCCTTTATTCTGTGCCGTCTTGGGCCAAGGTGGGCGAATATGCCGAGTGGTACTGGACGCGCCTCGGCAGAGACTCCGGAACATCAAGATTCCAGAAAGGCAAATACGGTACGGATTTCAAATACGAGGACTTCGCGCCTCTCTTTAAAGCGGAGCTTTTCAACGCGAGCAGCTGGGCAAAACTTTTCAAAAAGGCTGGTGCCAGATATGTTGTGCCGACGTCAAAACACCATGAGGGTTATGCGCTTTGGCCGAGTGCCGAAGCTAGCAAAACTTGGGGGCGTCCGTGGAATGCTGCAGAAGTCGGCCCTATGCGTGACCTTCTTGGGGAAATCGCCAAAGCCGTCCGTGATGAGGGCATGAAGTTCGGCTTCTACATTTCCCTCTACGAATGGAACAACCCGCTCTGGCGCAAAAACCGCAATGCCTATGTGACAGAACACTTTCTCCCGCAATTCAAGGATGCTGTGTTGCGCTACAAGCCTTCGCTACTCTTTGGCGATGGCGAGTGGGATATGCCTTCGAGCCAGTGGAAAACGGAGGAATTCATGGCTTGGCTCTACAACGAATCGCCTTCCAAGGACGACGTCATTATCAACGACCGTTGGGGGAAGGAAACCCGCCATCGACATGGCGGTTATTTTACGACCGAGTATGGCGCGGGCCTCGCGGATGGTTCCAAAGCTTGGGAGGAGAACCGAGGCATCGGGCGCTCATTTGGCCTCAACAGGGCCGAGCGTGTGGGTCATTACAAGAGCTCTCGCGAGCTCGTGCTTGTGCTCGCCGACCTTGTGAGCCGTGGTGGCAATCTTCTCCTCAACGTCGGCCCTGCGGCAGATGGTACCATCCCGCCCATCATGGAGGAACGCCTGCTGGACATTGGTGCATGGCTCAATGTCAACGGCGAGGCTATTTATGAAACTCGCTCGGCAGGTCGTCCTTGCCAGTGGACGGAGGGGAAGCGCCCCGAGCAGAGATACGGCACCTACAAGGTGAAGTACGACCTCATGGACTATGTTGGGCAGAGAACCAAGCAGGGGAAAGAAGGACTTAAGGCCGTCAAACAGGTTTTCTTCACTCAGAAGAAGAATACTCTCTATGCCATTAGCGTCGGTTGGCCGGGCGCAACTCTCACTTTGCGTGATGTGAAGACGGGAGACAAAAGCGTCGTCAGCCTCCTTGGACGAAGCGAAAATCTAGAATACACGCGCCAAGGTGACGACATCGTGATAAAGGTGCCGAGTCTTGAGCCGGATGCCTTGCCCTGCCAGTACGCCTACACTTTTAAGATAACCGACGCCAGCGTGCTTCCCGAGACAGATGCGGGGAAGGCGAAAGCTGCAGAAATCAAAGACTACAAGGGCGAAAGTTAATAAGACTGTGGAAGCTGTAGCTTACACGCACAAGCACACGGTTGCTTTTGTTGAGGCCGACCCGGCGGGGATAACTCACTTTTCGCGTTATCCTCTCTGGGTAGAGGAGGCCGAGACAGCGTTTTGGCGAGAACATGGCAAAACCATGCCTGTCGTCGCCGTCGGCGGATTGGAGGGCTGGCCCAAGGTGTCTTTTTCCATCCGCTACCGTGCGCCTGTGCGCCATAACGACGAGGTTATTATCTCCATGCGCGCTGAACATACTTCGTCGAGCACGCTCACTTGGCGTTTCCGCATCACACGTGGCGACACTTTGTGTGCGACAGGTGAGATGGGCGTCGTCTACGCCTGCGGGAATCCCCTCAAAGGCGAGTTGAGCTCGCGTCCCATCCCAGAGGCTTTGCTTGGGATCGTGAAACCGTTTTGCATACGGAGTGCGTAAGTCTGCGGGACACAATTTGCCCGAGGGCTACTTCGGCTTGGGCTTGGTGCTGGCGGCGGTGTCCGTCGCGTAAGAGACGACGCGCCCGCCGTCGTAGGTTAGTGTCAGGGCCGGGTCACTGCGTTTGATGGTGCCGTCGTTCACGGTCAGGTAATCCTCGTCGCGGACACACGTCAGGGCAGCCAGACCGCCGTTTGGCGAATTTGCCTTGGCGAGGTCGGCGAGGGAAACTTCGTCCACCATTTTGTCCAAAAAGTAGTGATTTGCTGCCACCCAGAGATTTTGGAGATTCTGGAGCACATCGTTATCGCGGCTCCGTTGGATGCTTGCTCGCACCACGTTGATGGAAAACACCAGTAGGAAACCAAGCACGGCTATGCTAGCAATAAGCTCAACTAGGGTAAAACCAGAGGAACGCGATTTCATGTGGCACACGAAAAATAACACCGTACCCTTGGCAAGGCATAAAAAACCGTAAGGCGCGCACGCGGCCGTGGGGCAGGGGAAAAGAATTGAGCGCGGGCTGTTTGCCAACATGCTGACGCACATGAAAATTTTCCCCGACAAGGAGGCTTTCATTGCCCTCGCACGCGATGGAAACGTCATTCCAGTCTATGCCGATTTGATGGCAGATGCCGAGACCCCCGTGTCCGTTTTCTCGAAATTACGCCAAGGCGGCGCGGCCTTTCTCCTCGAATCCATCACGGGCGGCGAGCGCGTTAGCCGGTACAGCTTTGCGGGTTCGCGCCCCAAGCAGACTATCACGGTCTGGCCAGACCGCACTGTTATTACCCATCGGGATGGATGCACAGAGACCTTTGAAACCCCTGCCGACCCGCTTGGGCTTGTCGAGGCGATCATCGCTCCGTGTCGCCCTGTCGTCTTGCCTGGGATGCCGGCGTTTACTGGTGGGGCCGTAGGCTTTGTGGGTTACGAGTATATCCATTGTATTGAGCCAAGCGTGCCTCCAGCGGCAAAAGACGAGCTCGGGGTGCCACTACTCTGTTTCATGATAATGGACAGTGTCGTGATTTTTGACCACGCGCGGCAGATGATTCGGCTTTGTGTGAATGCTTTTACGGAAGAGGGCGACGCTTTGGTGGATGTGGCTTGGGAGCGCGCGGTGGCGGAGTTGCAAGCGCTGCTCGACATCGTCCGGACGCCGCGCTCGCTCGCGCCCGCTGCGTTGATGGTGGATGCGGAAGTGGCGGTGCCAACGGGCAATTTCACTCAAGCGAGTTTTGAAGCCGCAGTGGAAAAGGTGCGCGAGTACATTTTCGCTGGGGATGGCGTGCAGGTGGTGCTTTCGCAGCGTTTTGAGCAGGCGTTTAGCTCGGGCGCACTGTCGCTTTACCGCATCTTGCGCTGCATCAATCCGTCGCCCTTCATGTTTATCCTTGAGAGCGGAGCTGGGTTTCAGCTCGTCGGCGCCTCGCCCGAGGTCAACGTGCGCTATTCAAATGGCCTCGCTAGCATCCGGCCTATTGCAGGGACGCGCCCGCGTGGGTATGACGATGCCGAAGACAAGCGACTCGAAGCTGAGCTTTTATCCGACGAAAAAGAAGTGGCCGAGCACCTCATGTTGGTAGACCTCGCACGCAACGACCTTGGGCGCGTGAGCCAAGTGGGGAGTGTACGCGTGGCGGAGTATGCAGCCATCGAGCGTTACTCGCATGTCATGCACATCGTCTCCGAAGTGGAAGGCCGCTTGGAGGAGGGACGAAATGCTTTCGACCTTTTCCGTGCTACATTTCCCGCAGGCACTTTGAGCGGTGCACCCAAGGTTCGCGCCATGCAGATTATCTCTGAGTTGGAGGGCACACGGCGTGGTTTCTATGGCGGCGCCCTCGGCTATTTCTCTTTTTCGGGAAACCACGATTCGTGCATCGCCATCCGCAGTGCTCTGCTCAAGGACGGGCGGGCCTACATGCAGGCAGGGGCAGGGATCGTGGCGGACTCCATTCCCGGGAAAGAGTACACGGAGACTTTGAACAAATCGATGAGCGTCTTGAAAGCCCTCGCCATTGCCGAAAAAATGAAAGATTTAACCGCCACAGATGTGGTGCGATATTGAGCGCACAAGCTCTGCTTCCTCATGGTGACACGGGTTGGCGCGGGCGGAAAAACACCTCCGCACTAGCAATTCCCACCTTGCGCCGAGGGGAGAAAGGGAGCACTTTGTCGCCTCTCTTTTTTAGCAACGCATTACAGTTCCATGTCCCTTTTTTCGCTCCTCAAAATTTTTGCCGGACGCCACCACCGCCGTTTCGTCAAGCAGTGCCTGCCCATCGTCCGCCAAATCAACGCCATTGAGAAAAAATACCAGACCCTCAG
>JAITHA010000070.1 GCA_031280235.1 Puniceicoccales bacterium
CGGAGCCATTTTTTGGAATACTATTATCTTTTATCCATCCGGAACCCAAACCTAAGAGAGCAAAGTGTTGTATTTTTAGAAAGTCTATCCAAGCTAGGCCTGAGCCGTGAAGAAGTGGAAATCTGGCATATCCGCTTTGCCCAAATAAAAGAAAAACGCGACCGCCCCAAGAACCCCAAAACAACAAGCCACAGCCATAAAAAGAAAGCCTGACGGCATTTTCCCTAAGAAATATAATAATTGTCTCTGGAAACCCTTATTTTGCGCCTCAATTGCGTTAAAGAATTTTTTGCTGGGCAATGTGCCATTTTACCTGTAAATCGGGTTGGATTTGGGACGAGCGGATTGATTGTTGATGTTGAGGAGGGCAGGGGAAGATGCGCGCTTATGATGGGGAGTCAAGTGTTTGTTTGGTGAAAGTCATGTAGCTCTTTGCGGCGCTTTCCCAGTCGTCGAAAAGTTCGTTGAACAGGGTGCTGGCAAGGCGTGGTAGACTGGTTGTGGAATAACGATAACGGTGTGGCGGGGCTTGCGAGTTGAGGTCAGTTGATAAGTAGTTCCAGAGACCGGCGGCGAGCCGGTTGAAGCGGTCGGTGTGGGGGTTGCGATTATGGTAGACCCCCGCAACAGCTGGTAACGTTTCATGCCACCGATGCTATGTTCAACGACAATCCGGTGTCCGGATACGAGCCGACTCCACTCTCGGGCCTGCTCGTCAAGCAGGCGGCGTTTGCTCGATTTTATCGGAATGCACAGGTCGGCGTGCCGGAAGCCTTGCAGCCCGCCATCTGCCAAAAGGGTCACTTTCCCGGGGATATGTTCCACGATTTGCCGTTGCCCCAGGGGGCGTTTGTCATGGTACGCGCCGCGTTTACTCGGAGAAAGGTAGCCGATCCGGGGCTTTGCGTCCACTATGACGATTGCTTTGCGCGTGTGCTGCTTCTTTTGGCGGAGTAGCGCTTCCGGTCGCTCGTTTTTTAGGTCGCTGGATTGGGCACTCCATCCCGCCAAGGATCACCTCCGCCGCCTGCGGAAAGGCCGCGATAAGGGCTTCCATCAAATCGATTTTCCGCTTCGGCAATATGAGCTTTTGCCCCAGTAATTCCTCCAATAGCGGCATGAGTTTGTGCACCCAGTGGCGACTCTCCGGGCCGTTGATGTCGCTGAAGACGCCCAAGACGTCGAAGCTTGGATAAACTTTCAGGGAGAACAGGATGAACGCCAGTTTATCCGTCCTGTCGGGATCAGGCAGTCGGCCTTCCGGCGCGCGCTGTCGATTGGGTTTGTTTCCCAAGTGCCTCTGCCACAAGCGTTGCATTCCTTCCGCGAGTTCCTCGCACTTCTCTCTGCCAAGAGCAAACATTGCATGGAGCGTTCGCTCATCCCGAAATAGGATGCTCTAATGCATGTTTCCGGGTGTTCCGCTCCCTCTTCCTCCTCAAGCAAAGTCGCACATAGAACCTCAGGCCACTCAACCTATGCTCCTTCAGGGTGTAATATCGCTCGCCATACCGGTACGCCAACGATAACGATCAAGCCCCCGTATCTCCTCCTCTCCTTCGCCCTTTGTATGAGACCTGTTGGGGCTTGGTTTTCAGGCTTTCCGCCCTGTGGAAAAAGCGTTCCATGCCTGTCCCAGAAAAATGCCAGATTCTTCCCAGTTGTATCGCGTCCAGTGGAAAGGCGTCGAGAGTGGTCCCCATACTCGCGAAGAGTTGGGCGAGATGTTGCGACGCGAGGAGATAAGCTTGCTTCATCGTGTGCTTGTGGACGGTAAATGGAAGAGCCTCGGGGAGTTTCTTGGCCATCATCCGGCTTATGGGCACCAGCCTCGCGTGAAATTCGTCGCCGATGTGGTTGAAGATGAGGATGCCATTGACGATGGGGATGCTGTGGGGCGGGTCTTTGATGCGTCTTCTGCCGTTACCGCGCCGCCAGCTATGCAGGGCGCCAGCGTTCCGGCAGAGGTGGAAAAAGTGGCACGACTTGGCTATGCCTTATGCGGAGCGGCTTTTGTTGTCAGTTGCATCTTGTGTTCCTTTTCTGTCCTCGTGGCGCTTTTCGGCATTGTCCCTGCTCTCATCGCCGCCTTGTACCTGCACTTGAATGGAGGTCGCGAAGCCGCCCGGCTACAGTTTATTCTCGGCCCGGCCCTTGGGGTGCTCGGGATTCTTTTTTCCCGCTTGATCGATTTCGCAGAAAAAAGCGGTTGGTTGGATCTTCATTAAATTTCTTTGTCACAAGGTGACTCGAGTTGGCATGGAATCTGCTTTTGGGGCGATGACATGAGTCTTCATTGCTTTAAAAACACTCTTTCAATTCTGCTCCTCGGAGTAGCCTGTGTGGCCGTTCCGGCGACTCTGGGTGCCGAGGGGCCCGAAGCCACCAAGCCTGATGTGAGCGCATCCACGGCGCAGGGCGCGGAAAAGCCCAAGGCGGATCAGGCTGCTTTTGTTGAGGATCTTGCCGCGTATGTTTCCGGCGTTGCGCCACCTTCTGCCCAGGCTGATGCGCGGACACAGCCGAGTGCTATTGCCGCGCTCCCTGGCCCTGGGCACAATGCGTTCATGATGCTTTGCACGGCCCTTGTCCTCTTCATGACTTTGCCGGGTCTTGCACTCTTTTACGGAGGTCTTGTGCGCAAGAAAAACGTCCTCTCCGTCCTTGCCCAGTGTATGGGCATCGCTGGTCTGGCCACCATACTGTGGTGGGCGGTGGGGTTCAGCCTTTCGTTCGGCACGGGGAATGCTTTCATCGGCAACTTTGATTTTGTCTTCCTGAAAAGCATTGGCGGGGCACCCTCCACTCTGCCTTGGGTCTCTGAGACGGTCTGGGCGATGTTCCAGCTCACCTTTGCTATCATCACGCCGGCGCTCATCGTCGGCGCGATTGCGGAGCGCATGAAATTCACGACGCTCATTGCCTTTGTCGCCCTATGGTCGTTTTTTGTTTACTACCCGTTGGCACACATGGTGTGGGGCGGTGGGCTCATGAGTGGCGCGAAGGGTGTGATCAAGGCGATAGACTTTGCGGGTGGTGCGGTTGTGCACATGTCCTCTGGCTATTCTGCCCTTGTGCTTTGCTTGATTCTCGGTCCGCGCCTTGGCCTCGGCAGGGTGAAGATGGCCCCGCATAGCATGGTGCTTTGTATGATCGGCACGGCCATCCTCTGGATAGGCTGGTATGGCTTCAATGCGGGGAGCGCGGGCGGCGCGACGGACATCGCCGCCAATGCTTTCATGACGACGACGCTGGCCGCAGCCATCGGCGGGTTCACTTGGGCCACCCTTGAGTTCGCCATCAAGAAACATGCTTCGGTGCTCGGTTTTTGCTCGGGCATTGTGGGTGGCCTGGTCGTCATCACTCCGGCGGCGGGTTTTGTGAATGCCACTGGCGGTGTCATCTGCGGTCTGCTGGCGGGTAGCATCCCGTTCTTTGCCTGCGTGAAACTCAAAGCTTGGCTGGGGTACGACGATGCGCTCGACACCTTTGGCGTGCACGCGGTAGGGGGCACTGTGGGCACGCTGGTCACGGGCATTCTCGCCACGGCAGACGTCAACCCCATGGTCGCTGATGTTCTGGCGGCAAGCGCTTCGAGTAATCTTCTTTGGGAACAGACGAAGGCGGCCTTTGTGACCGTCGGTTGGAGTGTTGTGGCGACAGTCATCATCGCCTTCGCCCTCAAGTACACAATGGGCCTTCGCCCGAGTTCTGAGGCCGAGACGCAGGGCCTCGACATCAACGACCACGGCGAAGAGGGCTACACGGATTGAGGTCGTGCCTGCTGTCACCCCTTCTCCCCCCCCTCCCTAAAAAAGCCCTCCGCGCTGGCACGCCAGCAGGGGGGCACTGTCTTTTTATTGGTGTGGAGCGGCGCTTGAGATCGGGTCGCCCTCAAATTCCACGATGATCTCCGACTCCGCTCCCTTGGGTTGTGGTTTGAGGAGGAGGATGAAATTATCGGCGAGGATGGGTTCATACTCTTCGCCCTTCAGAATTTTGGCGTTCTGGATGCGGCGGGAGAAGATGATGCCGATGGGCGCGGTGTTTTGGACGGCCTGAACGCGGTCGTTGATGCTCACTTCGAGGCGATGCTTGTTTCCCTTGGAGTCCAGCCCCACGGAGACGAAGGCCGATTCCAACTTGGCAAAAGTGGCGCGCCATGCCGGGTCGCCGTAGAAGGCGAGGGTATCCATGTCCCAGAGCAAACCCGCGAGGCGACGATCCGGTGTGTTGCCGGGAAGCGAGGCTTGTCGGCGATCAAATTTAACGCCCGCAGCAAGCATGTCGTTCAGGTGAACGTCGATCTCCACCTTGCCAGTGCCGAGCTTGATTTTGTACGCCAGTGCCTTGGGATCCAGCTCTGCGATGTCGTGCAAAATCTTTTGTTGAGTGAAAAAGAAGCACTCACTGAAAGTGTTCCTCCGCGGGAGGGCCTGCCAGAGGGAGAGCATCTCCCAAGCTGCCCCGTGCCAGGTGTTGACGGTGTAACCGACGAGCTGCCTGACGTTGTAGGCTCCCATCATTGTGGTGACCATGCAATGCCTGCCGTTGACGTGCCCGACGAGGCAGTTGCCGACAGGGAAATAGACCTTGGGATTGGTCGAGTCTGGGATGGGTTTCGTGCTGGCATCTGGCTTGTACTGGCGCTTGTCCGCAAAGGCGTAGAGAGCGCCGTCATCGTGGGCGCGCACGATGCCATCGCTCAGGGGCAGTGGCATCTCGACACCATTTTCAAAGCCGTGCGAAGAGGTGACGACGAGGTCCGGGGCTTGCGCAAACTGCTCCGCCCATGCGGCAGCGGCGCTTTTACCAAGCGTCTCGCGAGTGCCATGTGTCGTGGTGCCATCAGGCTTTTTCCAGAACCAGCCTCCAGGTGGGTTGCCACCGTCACGCAGCAGGAAATATTCGTCAAACAAGGATTCCTTGAGACTTGTGGTGGCCAAGGCTCGCTTGATTTCGAGCGGCGCCGAAGTGTGCACAACGCGCAGCGCGTCTGCCGCCGTCGCGCCAGTGATAATGCCCCAGAGCGTGTCGAGCCACGGGTCATCGTCGTAGCTACGGGAGAGGCGATGCACTTGGGCGACGAAGGCCCGCCCACATTCTTCGGGCTGCGCCACAAAGGCCGTGAAGCGCGGCATCTGCGCAGCAAGCTGTTCCCGGGCCGTGGCGACGTCGCCATCGTGGAGGACGAGGGTCGCGAGGTGCTTTTTCACGAGAGCGTCTACCACCTTGCGCCAATCCGCCTGGGCGTAGGTTTTCCGAGAGACGACTACCGCGTAAGAATGTGCCCAGGGGTCATCGGGAAAAACGAGGTTCGTCTCCACTGCGCAGGCAGAAAAAAACAACAAAACGAGAGCGAGCAGGAGAGCCGATGCAGACGCGCGCTGCCTCGGGAAAAATAAAAATGACATCGCGTCAGGCAATTGTGTGCCTGAGTAAAAGTCAACAGCGTCACAATTCGCTGCACTTGCAACAAAACGGCCTGCCCGTTGTCTTTTCAGCCATGTATCTTGAGATTACCATTCCATGCCACAATGAGGCGCACCGGCTTGAAATGGGCTTTTCCAAATTGTCAGCCTGGCTGCAGCAACACCCCCAGCATGCCTGCCGCATCGGCATCGTTATTGCCGACAATGGTTCGACGGATGCCACCCTTGCCATCGCCCAACGCCTCGCCCCAGAGTCGCCTGTTCCTTGCCGCGTCCGCCATCTTGATCAGGCCGACCTTGCTCTCGCCCTGCGCGATGCCTGGGACACGAGCACGGCGGACATCGTCGGCTACGCGGATACGGACATGGCGACGGACTTGGACCACCTCGACCAAGTGCTCTCGCTCTTTGCCGACTCCGCCGTCAACACCGTGAACGGCTCCCGATGGTTGCCCACATCCGTCATCGGCGACCGTTCCCTGAAGCGGCGCATTTGCTCCAGGGCGCTTCGCCTCGGCGTCCGTTTGCTGACGGGCATTCGCGCCACAGACATTGCCTGCGGCTTCAAGTTTTTCCGCCGAAACTGGTTTGCCGATCATAGTCCGAGCCTGTTCTCTGAGCAGTTTTTCCTTGGTGGCGAATTGTTGTTTCTCGCCGAACGCGAATCGCCCGCGAGTGTTGTCGAGATCCCGATCCGATGGACGGATCAGCCTGGCTCGCGCATCCACATCCGGCGCGCCATGCTCGCCTACTGGCATGGCATTCGCCAACTGCGCGCGCGGCATTGCAAAAAATAAGCACACCATCAAGGCTTTTGCCCGAGGCCTGCTAGCTCACGCGCTTGGCAGCAATCTTGTTGGAACATCGTGGAACAAATTCCTGCCAACGTTGTTGCTGGGGAGTCTTCATCATTCCAAGTTTTACACAGACATGAAATCTCCACGCTTTTTTATCTTCCTCCTTGGCGGAACCTTCCTTTCCTTGGGTATGCCGACAGACGATTTGCGCGCCGATGGTGCGACGCCTCAGGCAGCAACGGTTTCTCACGAGAGTCATTGGGTGACGCTTTTTAACGGCAAGGATTTCTCCGGATGGACAGTGCGGGGCGGCAAAGCACCTTTCACCATTGAGAATGGAGAAATCGTCGGCACCATCCTGCCCAAGACGCCGAATACCTTTCTCTGCACCGAAAAAGAGTACGGAGATTTCGTCCTCGAGCTCGAATTTAACTGCCACAAAGACGTCAACTCCGGCATCCAAATCCGCACGGATGATGCGCCAGAAGCCCGCGTCTTCACCGATCTCCCGGCGTTGCCTGGGCGCAAGGCTGCCAGCAAAGTAAAAGTGCAGGGGAACCACCCATCAGGCTATCAGGTGGAAATAGAGCCAAGGTTCGGGCGAACGGCAGGCATCTATGATGAAAATCGCCGTAACGGTTGGGTTTATCCTGAAGCCAAAAGCGAAGCAGACAAAGCCTTCGTCAAAAAAACACGCGAAATCGAAAAACCGGGGACTTGGCAAACCTTGCGTGTGGAAGCTTCGGGAAACACAATCCGGACTTATCTGGATGGCGTGTTGCGCGCGGATTTCTCGGAAAATCTCCCTAAACAAACAGGCTTCATCGCATTGCAAATCCATAGCGCTGGTGAGCGCGACGCGGGAAAACAGGTGCGCTTTCGCAATATAAAAATAAAGGAAGGCACCATGAAACTCAAGGCAATGGAGACCATCATGAGATAAACGGCAAAAACGTGCATCTCTCTGGGAATCAATAATTTTTGCTTTTCTCCATGTACCTTGACCTGCGGCCCCAAAGAGCTCTACGTTGCTTTCTCGTGTTTTGAAAATGAGTGCCACCGAAAATTATTCTACAGATCCCACGGACACGGAAGAGGAAGCCTCAGACGCCAATTTCGCCGAGTGGGCGCCATCGCCTTGGGAAGAAGTGAAAAAAATGCAATATGGGGGCGATCGCACTTTTGCGCATGTCGTCGAAAACTGGGTGCTTACCTCAAAACTTTCAGAAAGACCAGGCTTGGAGAAAAAACTGCTGGTGACGCTTGCTTCTCCTAAGGCGAGCCTCGCGGCCAAGGATTTTCTCTGTCGGATGCTCGCTCTCATCGGTTCGGAATTTTGTGCCAAGGCCCTCGCGCCTTTGCTCTTGGAAAAAGAAACATCCCATCTGGCCAGAATGGCTCTTGAAGGCATCCCAGGGAAAGAAGTGGACGATATGCTTGCCAACGCATTACCCAAACTCGACGGAAATGAAAAGAAAGGTTTGCTCGGCACGCTTGCCGTGCGCGCCAGCTGCAAAAGAAAAACAGCAAGCCAGAAAGGAGGCACAAAATGAACTCTTCCAAAACACATTTTTCACGCAGGAAATTCATCCGCCTCGGAGGCACAGCAGGCGCCCTCGCTGCTTTTCCCAGTATCATCCCGGCAAAAGTGCTTGGGAAGAATGCGCCCTCCAAGCGTATCCACTTTGGCCTTGTGGGTTGTGGGATCATGGGGCGCGCCAACTTCGCGAACATCGCGAGCGGCGCCCCCGCCTCGCAAGGTGCCTTTCCGCTCGCCGTGTGTGACGTCGATCAACACCGTTGCGCCAGCACCGCGCGAGATATCAACAAGGCTCTCGGCGCTCGTGGCAGTTGCCTACAATTTCACGATTTTCGCGAACTCACACGCCACCCCGGGGTGGATGCCGTCATCATCGCCACGCCTGACCATTGGCATGCCCTCGCGGCTTTGGACGCTGTGCGCCATGGCAAGGATGTTTACGTCGAAAAACCCCTCACCCTCACCATCGAGGAAGGGCGCGAGCTCGTCGCTGCCGCTCGGAAGCACGGACGCATCGGACAGACGGGAACGCACCAGCGCTCCAGCCGCCGCTTTCGCCAGGCCTGCGAGCTCGTCCGCAACGGGCGCCTTGGGAAAATCCACCACGTTGAGGTCTTCATCCCGGGGAACAACCGTCACTGTGCCGCCACGTGGCAGGCCGACCCGATCCCGGCTGGCTTCGACTACGATTTCTGGCTCGGGCCCGCGCCTTGGGCGCCCTACACACGCCAACGCACACATTACCAATTCCGTTTCATCCTCGACTACGCTAACGGGCAGACCACCAACTTCGGCGCCCACGACGTGGACATCTGCCAGTGGGCCCTCGGACGCGATGGCACAGGCCCCGTCCATTACGAGGGCTACGGCGAGTTTCCCAGCAGCGGGCTCTTCACGGCGCCGACACTCGTCGACGTCACCGCCCGCTATGAAGATGGCGTCTGCATGACGCTGCGCAACCGTGGTGGGAGTGGTGTCCGTTTCCACGGCGAAAAGGGCTGGCTCTTCGTCTCCCGCGAAAGCCTGCGCGCCTCGGATCCTTCCATTCTGAAGCAGCAGATCGGCCCCGGAGAAATCCACCTTTACGAGAGTCGCAATCACCTAGTCAATTTCCTCGAATGCATCCGTTCGCGTCAGGCACCCGTCGCCGACCTGGCCATCGGGCACAGCTCGAATACCATCTGCAATGTGGCCATGATCGCCATGCAGCTGCGTCGGCCTTTGCGCTGGGATCCTATCGCGCAGGAGTTCGACGGTGACCTCGTGGCCAACCGTATGAAGGCGAGGGCGATGCGAGGCCCGTGGTCTCTGGCCCACAGTTGAGCCCCAGTGGCCATGACTGTGCTTGCGTTTTGAATCGCACATCCCAGAACTCCTCAACCACCACAGAAGACCCACCACTGGCGGATCCTTGTCACCTGAACATTGCGCATCTTATGAAACTCTCGCGAAAACTCGAATATGCCTGCCGCGTGCTGGCTCAATTAGGGCGGTTTTATGGAGGCGGGCAGCTTGCCCACATCGAAGACCTCGCCCGGCTTGAGGCTGTGCCGCAAAATTATCTCGTGCAAATCCTCAACGAATTGCGCATGGGCGGGCTACTCGACAGCCGCCGTGGCAAGCAAGGTGGGTACATGCTCGCAAAGGCACCGGCGGAAATTTCCCTGCGCGACATTGTGGACATCATTGAACCCGGGATGCTTTCCCCTGCCACCAACCCAGAAGGACAATCTGGGGCACAGATTTCCGAAGTCTGGAACTCCATCGGTAAAAAACTCCGGAAAGACCTCCAGCAAACAAGCCTCGCCATCATGATTCCTCGCTACAACGCAGGGGCATTGTACGACATCTAATCTCCTCTCGATGCCCCCGCGCCCTCCCCCCAGAGCAAGCCGGGAAAATACAAAAACTCCACGTACCTCAAAATGCATCGCCGCGACTTCATTCAACGGATCGCCTCCGCTGGCACGGGCAGCCTGCTGTTTGCCAGTACGTGCGCACTCGAGGCTGCGCCTGCGCCGAGGCCGCGCATCTCGCTGGGGATAGACATGTTCGCCGCATCGGGCTTTGCCTCCATCCAAGGTTTGCGCGTGGGCCTCCTCACCCACCTCGCCGGCGTCAACATGCACCGCGAGCTGACGCTCGACGTGTTGCGGCGTGCGCGTGGCATCCGCCTCGTCAAACTCTTCGGCCCTGAGCATGGCCTTTTCGGCAAAGCCGCAGCAGACGTCCCCGTGCAGAGTGCCACGGATTCCCGCACCGGCCTCCCGGTGTATTCCCTCTACGGCAAGACGCGCCGCCCCACACCAGCCATGCTCTCTGGCCTGGACGTCATGCTCATCGATTTGCAAGACATCGGCTCGCGCACCTACACCTATGTGAGCTGCATGAAACTCGTCATCGAGGCTTGCTTTGAGGCTGGCGTGAAAGTGATCGTGCTCGACCGCCCCAACCCGCTTGGGGGGCTCAAGGTGGACGGGCCAGGCTTGGACAAAAAGTGGATGAGCTACGTCGGCTCATTCCAGGTACCCTACGTCCACGGGCTGACGATCGGCGAGCTCGCCCTCCTCGCCACACGCACGCCCGGCTGGCTCAACCTCAGCCCAGAGGCGCGCAAAAAAGGGCACATCTCCGTCATCAAAATGGGCGGCTGGAAGCGTGCCATGCGCTGGCAGGACACAGGGCTGCACTGGATGGCGACTTCGCCAATGGTGCAGCACATCGAGGCCGCCGAAGGCTACCCAATGACAGGCCTCGGCTGCCAGCTCGACGACAACGATTTTTCCCACGGTACCAAGACGCTCTTCCCCTTCCGCTTCATTCAGTTCCCTGGGAAAAAGGCTGCCGAAATTGCAAGTCAGCTGCGGCGTCGAAAAATCCGCGGCCTCGGCCTCAACCCCATCCGCCTAACCGATGGGACCGAAGGTGTTTACCTCTCCATCTCCAACTGGGAACAGCTCCGACCGACCGAATTGAATTTCCACATGATGCAACTCTCCTGCCTGTGGCAGCGCAAAAACCCATTCGCCAGCCTGACCAAGGCCAAAAAAGAACTTCAGATAAAACACATCGGCAGCGAAGCATTCTTCTCTGAACTCTGCCGTAAAGGTTCTGCCATAAACGTCTCCGCATGGATGGACAGATGGACGCGCGAGGCCAACGTCTTCAAGACTTGGGCACGCCGCCACTGGATCTACTCTTGAGCGTAAACGCGCCACACAGCCACCACAGGCCTTGAAACCTTGTTTCCTTCCCACTTTCTCATTTCCTCCACAGGCATGAAACCCAAAGAAAACGCCACTGCCCCAGACACAGGGCGCTACGCTGGACGCGGCGTCTCTGCCAGCAAACACGAAGTGCACGCCGTCGTAGACAAGCTCGACTGCGGTGTTTTCCCGGGAGCGTTCTGCAAGCTGACTACCGACTTTCTCACAGGTAACCCAACCCTGTGCAATGTCATCCACAGCGATGGCTCAGGAACGAAATCCCTTCTCGCCTACCTCTGGTGGCGTGAGACAGGCGACGCCTCCGTCTTTCGCGGCATTGCCCAAGACAGCATCGTCATGAACATCGACGACCTCCTCTGTGTCGGCACCACAGGCCCCATCCTGCTCTCAAGCACCATCAATCGCAATGCGCGCAACATCCCAGGCACGGTCCTCGCCGAACTGATTTCCGGCTCCGAAGAATTTTTGCAAACCTTGCGCGACCTTGGACTGGACGTCCGCAGCGGTGGCGGCGAGACGGCCGATGTCGGTGATCTCACGCAAACCCTTACTGTTGACTCGTGCGCGACTGCCATCCTGTCTCGCAAAGCCGTCGTGGACGCCTCGCGCATCTGCCCGGGTCTAGCCATTGTGGGCCTCGCCTCTGGCGGCTGCTGTGCCTACGAGCGAGACGAAAACAGCGGCATTGGCTCCAATGGGCTGACGAGCGCCCGCCACGAAATGCTCTCGAAATATTACGCCGAAAAGTACCCCGAGACCTACGACCACAATATTGCCCAAAATCTCGTCTACTGCGGGCCACACAAGCTTGGCGACGCACTGGAAGGCTCCTCGCTGCTCATTGGACGCGCCCTCCTCAGTCCAACGCGCACCTACGCCCCATTCGTCTCCAGCCTGCTGAAAGAACTGGGCGTGGCACGCGTGCTCGCCCTCATCCACTGCTCCGGCGGCGCGCAGACGAAGTGTTTGCGCTTTGGTAAAAACATCCACTTCGTAAAGAACAACCTATTGCCTACCCCACCCATTTTTCGTGCCATCCAAAAAGCCAGCGCCACAAGCGCTCGCGAGATGTACCAAGTCTACAACATGGGCCACCGCCTTGAAGTGTTCTGCGCCCCGGAAGACGCCCCAGACACACTCGCCCTCGCTGCTAACCTCGGCATCGAAGCCCAAATCATTGGGTACACCGAACCCTCTCGCTACCCCAATGCCCAGAATCACATCACCCTGCACACCCACACCAACGAAATCGTAGAGTACAAATGAGACTGTGGACATGCCGGGTTAATAATGCGTTGCCGCGTGCCTGCGCTGACCTGTGACGTTCGTTCGTGTTGCCGTCGGCGTCATGCGTTTTTGGATACTGCAAAAAGCAAGACTTGAGGTTTTTTGCCAGTTTCGCGAGCTAGTGTAGTGCCCGATAAATGGTGCAACAAAGAAACGAGGCTGAGGTCAAAGGCAGGATGAGAAAAGCACGCGAGATACACTTGGATGGGGAGCAGAAGGCGGAGCTGGGAGCGCTGGCGAAAAGCGGGAGGACGACGCAGCGGCTGGCGCAACGATGCCGGATCGTGTTGGGAGCGGCGGAAGGGATGACCGACGAGGCGATTGGCAAAGAGGAGAGGGTGAGCAGGCAAAAGGCCGGGTTCCTCGCTGTTTTGAGTGGAAACGCTGCGAAAGTTGAATAGGGTTGGGAGAATTTATGAATAGAATTTTCATGACAACAGAAAAACTTTTTGAACAACTTCTTGGTCTTGCTGATGAGTGGCGGGTGGAATCCTGCACCTTTGATGCAAGTGCCGGAGAAG
>JAITHA010000099.1 GCA_031280235.1 Puniceicoccales bacterium
TTGGCGTCGAATCCTCTTGCGTCGTGGTTTCCACGCCGCAAGAGGCTCTCCGCCAATGATGGGGCGGAAGGCAAAATTGCCGAATGCCGGGCTGTTCATCAGCCCGGCCCGATCGAGGCTCCCGCCTCAGAGGCTTGGAACGAAATTACAGACAAAGCGGGACACCCGCGGTTGGGGGGTTGGGACGAATACAACTCCAATTCCTATATAAGTGGACTTCTTGATTGGTTGTAGCCAGCCTGACTTTTGGACTGACAGCTCTAAAATCCTGTTTTCTATTATTTCCATGGCTCAAAAGGAATGCTCTCCCTGATAATTAATTCAGGATTATTTTATGAAAATGCTCATGCCGGGTTAATATTTGGCTGGGGGGCGAGGAAGAAGTTGCGCTGGCGGGGTGAAATGGGGAGGTGGATGTGTTCCATTAGTAGCAGCATATCTTCCCAGAGGATGCGTTTGGCTTGGGGGTTTTTGCTGCGCAGGAGGTAGGATGGGTGGTAGGTTGGCATGAGGGGGATGCTGTTGAATTTCTGCCAGTGTCCGTGGATTTTTCCGATTGTGCGTGAGGGGTCGTGCCCCAGAAGTCCTTCAATGGCTGTGGCACCGAGGGCGACAATTACTTTGGGTTTTATGATGGCGAGTTGGGCGTGCAGGAAGGGCAGGCAGAAGGCCATTTCTTCGCGTGTGGGTGGGCGGTCCCCATAGGGTGTGGGCAATTCGGGGCGCCATTTCATGATGTTGGCGATATAGACTTTTTCGCGGCTGAGGCCCATGGCTTCTATGATTTTGGTGAGGAGCTGGCCGGCTGGTCCGACGAATGGCTCGCCTCGTGTTTCTTCTTCTGCGCCTGGGGCTTCTCCGCAAAAGAAAATTTCGGCGTTGATAGCGCCTGTGCCGAAGACGAGTTGTTTGCTGGGACGTTTGTGTTCGTTGCAGGTGGGGCAGGTGAGGACACGTTTTTGTAACCAGGCGAGTTGCGCGTGGGGTTCTTCTTGGGGCAGCTCTATTCGGGGTGGCTGGGGTAGGGTGGTGGTTTGCGTGGTGGCTGGAGTTGGGGCGATTTCGGGGGGAGGGGGCGTTGCCCGATTTGCTGCTGGGTTCGGTGTCTGTGTAGTTTCGGGTTTTGCGTGTGCTCGAACGGCTTGGGTGAGGGCGTTGAGGTTTTTTTCTTCGACGACAAGATGTGTGACTCCTTCGTTCTTCAGCTCGTTAAGACACTGGGTCATCAATCCAAGAATGTCGCGCAGCATATGTCGTGTGCTCTAAGGGGGGGGAAGGTTGCCGGAATGGGGTGTCTTTAAAAGTTGGCTCCGAAGGAGAAGTTGAAGCGTACGCCGTCATCGGCGGCCTTGCTGGCGGTGAGTGGGAACCCGACGTCGATGCGCATGAGGGCGCCCATAACGAGGATACGGAAGCCGAAGCCGGCGTTGTCGTGGTAGTTGTTGGCCTTGAAATCGAAGCCTGTGGGGTTGACGATACCCCAGTCGTAGAACATGGCGAAGCGCAGTTGTTCAAAGAGTTTGATGGTGTATTCGGCGCTCAGGTAGAGGTAGGAATTCCCGCCGCAGGGTTCGCCGCTATCGTATGGGCCGACGTGTTTGTATTTGAAGCCGCGCATGTCGTAGGCGCCACCGAGATAGAATTTTTCGTAGAAGGGGATGTAGGAGTTCCCGAAATGAACCATTGCCCCGGCACGTGCGGTGAGCTGGAGGGTTTGCTCTGCTGCATCGAATATGGGGATCCATTGGGCGGCTTTTGCTTCGATGCGGTAGTAGTTGACGTCGCCGCCGAGTGGACCTCCGGCCACGTGTTGGGATAGGACGAAGCGGTTCCCGTAGGTTGGGAAAAAGAGGTCGTTGCGCATGTCGCGCGAGAGGGTGAGACCTACTTTGGAGATGAGCTTTGTGCCTTCTTCGCGTCTGACGAAGAGCGGGGCGTTCCAGGCGATGTTCTTGTTGCGTACTTCCTCGATGTTGTAGTTGAGGGAGGCGTAGACGTTTTCGAAGACGCGTCGGCGAGCGTTGATATCAAGGCCGAGGCGCTCGGTTTCGTAGTCGCTGCTGGAGTAGCTGTCTGTCGAGAGGTAGGCGGAGTAGCCCATGGTGAGCTCGCGCCCACCTACCCATGGGTAGTCGTAGGATTGGACGAGGCTGCTGGATCGGGTGCCAATCTGCACGCGGAGGCGGAATTTTTGCCCGCCTCCGCGGAAGTAGTTTCGCCAGTTGAAGATGTCGAAATTACTTTCGGAGTATTGGGCGTAGCCGAAGATCTGCTGCACGGAGTCGAACCCGACGCCGAAGCTGACGTCGCCTGTGCGTGCTTCGACGACTTCGACGCGCAGATCTCGTTGGTTGGGGATGTTGGCGTTGGTGGTTTCCGGGTAGAGGGTGACGTTGTCGAAGAAGCGAGTATTACGCAGGGTTTTTTCGGAGTTTTTCATGCGCACTGTGTCGAATACTTCCCCTGGTTCGATGAGGAGTTCGCGGGCAATGATGCGGTTGCGCGTCTTTGTGTTGCCTGTGATGTTGACGGCTCCGAGGTAGGTTTTCAGGCCTTCTGTGATGTGAAAGACGAGATCCACCTTGCCTGCCTCGAAGTCATAGCGGCGTTGCACTCTGACGAAGGTGTTCAGATATCCGTGCTGGCCGTAGTAGTCTCGGATTTTTTCGATGGCGTTGTCGATGGCTGTGGCGGCGTACCAGTCGTTGGGGCTGAGGGATTCAAAGTTGGTGCGGACTTCCTTGATGTTATTTGCCTGAGCTCCGCCGGGGGATACGATGTCGATCAGGCGGCTGCCGAGGGGGTAGGGGTGGGTGGTGTCGCGGCGTTGTTGTGCGAGGTGTGCGAGGATGGCTTGGGTGTTGAAGTGCTGGATTTCCCACCTGCGCTCTGGCGAAAGTTTGTCGTCTGTTTCACCCGTTTTTTTTTGCCCGAGGGTGTTTCCTTCTATTTTAACGGAGCCAATGATGTAGCGCTGGCCTTCGCTGATCTTGATAGTGACTTCCAGCTCTCCCTTGCTGTCGTTGACAGAGAGGAGTTTCTGCTCGACGGACTCAGCGGGCACTTCGGCGTCTAGGAAGCCTTGGTTGCGGTAAAAGTCGCGCAGTTTGAGGAGGTCAGCATGCAGTGTTTCTTTGTTCAGGTAGCCGAGGGGTCTGCGCAGGAAGGAGAATTTGGCGAAGCGGTTTCCGGGGAAGTCGGCACTGTCGAACCACAAGGACCAAGTGGACGTGTCCATCACCGGGCGAAGGTCGGTATCATCGATGTGCTCGTTGCCAACGAAGGTGAGTTTGTCGATGTGGATGACGAGGTTTTCCTTGATCACAAAGGTTAGCACAGCTGTTCCTGCCTCGTCATTGCGCTCGATGCGCGGCGTGATTTCGATGTAGGGGTAACCTTCCTCGACGTATTTTTTGACTAATTTTTGGACGGTACGCTTGATTTTCAACTCATCAAGTGGGTCGCCTACTTGCACCAAGCTTTCCTCGATGAGGCTTGTCCCGAAGTAGTTCTCGACTTCCCATTCGGTGTTACCCTCGAAGCTGACTTTCATGATGCGTAGGCGCGGTGCCAGCAAAACTTGCACTTTGACTGTGCCTGCCACCGGGTTGAGCTCTGGCTCGAGGCTTACGAATTCGTAGAGGCCTGTGGCGTAGAGTGCCCGCACGGAGGCGTCGGAGGTTTCTGGCGTGAGGGGTTCGCCTTCTTTTATCTTGAGGTGTGCAGCGACAGAGGAGGGATCCAGCTGGCGCGGCCCGTCGAAACGGTAGGTAATCTCGGAAATGATGGGCCCGAAGGCGAGGGGCGGGGTGGCAGGTTTGTCTGCCGGGGCGGGTGTTGGTGGCGTGGTGGGTTCGGGGGGGTGGAGCGAGGCAGGAGCTTGCGGGGGAACCGGAGCGACGGCATTTCCTTCCGGAAACCCAGAGGAACAAGCGACAAGCAGGGCAAAGATGCTAGGCTTAATAAGAGATGGCATGAGAATTTCTCGTAAAAGGCTTTGTGGAAAAGCGCGGGAGTAAAACCAAAAAAACAAGACTGGGAATGAATAAAATGTCCAAGGCCGGGAAACCCCGTGCTTTGTCGGGCGGCTGCGGGTGGCTAAAAATCTTGTGCAATCGGGGGCAAGTGCCTTCTCTCGCTCGCGTGTTTTTCATGGAAAAATTATCAACTCTCCTGCGCGGAGCTCTTGGGGTGTTTTTATGCGCGGCCTTCCAAGGCATCACGTCGCAAGCCGCCGTGGAGGATGGGCCGTTCATGAAAGGGCGGCGTTTTGCCGCGACGGATTTTACCAGTGGCAAGGTCTGCATCGTGGAGGCCGACGGCAAAATCAGCTGGTCGCACCCGGCGCGGAATTCCAACGATGTGTGGATTTTGCCAGGAGGGAGCCTGCTTTTTGGCGTCGGCAATGGCGTCAAGGAGGTCAGTTATAAGGATAACACGGTGAAATTCTCCTACAACGGCGGCCCCCAGGCTGAGATTTACGCCACGCAGCGGCTGCCTAACGGCAACACTTTTGTGGGCGAATGTTCGACGGGCGTGTTGAAGGAAATCGCCCCGGACGGTGCTCTCGTGCACTCCGTGTCGCTCATCCCGCCAGCCAAGGCAAAGGGCAGGGCAACTCCGGGCGGGCACGGCTTCATGCGCAACGCGCGTGTGCTCGCCAGCGGGCATTTCCTGCTCGCGCACCACGATGCACGCGAGGTTGCCGAATATGACGCGCAGGGCGCCAAGGTTTGGAGTTTCAAGGCGCCAGCTATCGTGCACAGCGTGACGCGCCTGGCCAATGGCAACACGCTCGTTATGGGTGGCGATTCGGGCACGCCCGGCGTTTACGAAGTCACCCCCGGCGGGAAAATTGACTGGCAGGTGACGAACTCCGATTTGCCGGGTAAACCGCTCCGCTTTGTGACGGGCTTCCACGTTCTGCCGAACGGCAATATCCTCGTGAGCAATTGGCTCGGGCATAAGCAATTTGGCAAGGCCCCTCACTTGCTCGAAATCACGCGCTCCAAGAAAATCGTCTGGATCTACAATGACCATAAGCAGTTCAAGACCATCTCCTCCGTTCACGTCTTTGGCGATGGGGATGCGCCATTGAGCAGTGAGGGTGTCCACTGACTCTCCCCTCACGCATTTCCATTCACCATACACACTGCACATGCTTCAATCTGGAATCGTAGGATTGCCCAACGTGGGCAAAAGCACACTCTTCAATGCCCTCACCCGCTCAAGGAAAGCCGAGGCAGCCAACTATCCTTTCTGCACTATTGAGCCAAACGTCGGTGTCGTCGAGGTGCCGGATGAACGCCTCGACGAATTAGCGCGTATCGTCAGGACGCGCGTAACCATCCCTGCAGCCATCGAGTTTGTGGACATTGCCGGCCTCGTCGCCGGGGCATCCAAGGGGGAAGGCCTGGGCAATAAATTTCTCGCCAACATCCGCGAGGTGGACGCCATCGTGCATGTCGTGCGCTGCTTTGAGAACGACGATATCGTCCACAACATGGGCAAGGTTGACCCCGTGCGCGACATTGAGGTCATCACTACCGAGCTGATTCTCGCCGACTTGCAGTCCTGCGAACAACAGCTCGACCGCAATGTGAAAAAGGCCCGTGGCCAGGACAAAGATGCCGCAGCCAACGTCGCCTTGCTTCAACGCCTCCTCGCCCATCTCAACGAAAACAAACCCGCCGCCTCGCTCCAAGTTTCCGATCTCGAAGAACGTGCGCGGATGAAACATTTTGGTCTGCTTTCGGTGAAGCCGGTTCTCTATGCCTGCAATGTCGCCGAAGACGGCCTCGCTGCGCCCGGGGGGCAGAACCCTTTCGTCGAGGCCGTGCGCCGCCACGTCGCAACCGAGCACGACGCACGCGTGTGCGTTATCTGCGCGCAAGTCGAGGCCGAGCTCGGCGAGCTCTCGCCCGAAGAGATGAAGGAATACCTCGCTGCGCTCGGCGTGAGCGACAGCGGCGTCAGCCAGCTCATCCGTGCCAGCTACGACCTGCTTGGCCTGGCCTCGTACTTCACCGCTGGTGAAAAAGAAGCGCGTGCCTGGACCTTCAAGCACGGCATGACTGCCCCGCAATGCGCGGGCGTGATTCACACCGATTTTGAAAAAGGCTTCATCAAGGCCGAGGTTGTCTCCTACGCCGATCTGCGTGCAGCGGGCTCTGTGGCTGCTGCGCGCGAGGCGGGAAAGTATCGCCTCGAGGGCAAGGAATATCTCTTCAAGGACGGGGACGTCGCCCTGTTCCGCTTTGCTAATTAAGAAAACGCAGCCCTAACCCGCATGATTGTTTCACTCTCCGGAGTCCTTCTTGAATCAGCCGTTTTCCGCGTCGTCGTCGAATGCGGGGGTGTGGGCTATGAGGTGCACATCCCCGTCACCACCACGGAGAAATTGCCTCCCACTGGTGCCAAGGTATTCTTGCACACACTGCAAATTTTCCGCGAAGACGCCCAAACCCTCTATGGATTCGCCGGTCGTGAGGAGCGGGATTTTTTTCGTCTCATCGTGGAAAAGGTCACCGGCATCGGCCCAAGGATCGCGCTCAACATTTTCAGCCGTCTCTCCCTGCCTACGCTCAAGAACGCCATCGCCAATGGCGACGTGAAGCTTCTTTCCAGCTGCCCAGGCATCGGGCGGAAAACAGCCGAACGCCTTGTCATCGAATTGCGCGACAAGGCCCTTCCCGGAGGAGGCTCGCGCGGTGCCGGGCTTCCTTCTCTCGCATCCAGCCGGGCGGACGCCGACGCCAGTTCATCGCTGCAGCATGATGCTGTGGCCGCCCTCGTTACTCTCGGGCTCAAGCTCGCCGATGCCGATAAAGCCGTGCGCCGAGCACTTGAGAAGAACCCCGAAGAGAACTCTGTCGAGAAACTCATCCGCGGCGCGCTGGGCAATTGAACTGTTCTGTCTGGGCAGCGCCTGTCCACGGCGCCCAGCCAGCAGCGCAATGTTGTGGATGAGTGCTCTGGGGGATCTTCTGGAAAGCCATGTGGAATTGGGCAGCGCGCACCGCGAGTCTATCCTCTGGCGGAATACGGGGTACTGGGAGGCATTGCTAGGCCGGGTTGATGGGAGAGTCTGAGTGGCTGCTGGTAGATGCCAGCCATGTGAAGGTGCATCCACATGCAGGGGACATGACCCTGATAGGGCAGGACGCTCCCGCCGAGAGTGCCGCTGGTGGCGGTGTTGGGCTTCGGCTTGGATCTTTTCGGGGCATGCATTAATTCAGCATGTCTCTGTCAGACTAGTTGTGGAATAGACTACTGGATCGGAGGGCAAGAAGGCGAGAAGGAAAGAGAGATGAAATTAAGAGAGCATGCTATTTCGGGATTTGGTTTTGGCAGAGAGAAGTTCGAGGAACTGGCGGAGGGAATGCAACACTTGTGGCAGAGGCACTTGGAAAACAAACCCAACTGGCAGCGCGCACCGGCAGGCCGATTGCCTGATCCCGACAGGGCGGGATAAACTGGCGCTCATTCTGTTTTATCTGAAAGTTTATCCAAGCTTCGATGTCTTGGGCGTTTTAAGCGGCATCAACGGCCCGGAGAGTTGCCGCTGGGTGTACAAGCTCATGCCGCTGCTGGAGAAATTGCTGGGGCAAAAGCTCATGTTGCCAAAGCGGAGTCTTGATTGGAACCAAAGGGCAATCGCAATACAAACAAGTGTGACTGTAAATATTTCCTCCCACCTCTCCTCCCGTGAAAGAGCAAAACTTGGCAGTTTCTACACACCGTTGTAGATAGAGAGATGTTGATATTTTGCATCAGTCCCAATTGATTGGAAAATGCCCTAACGGACCAAGCAAAACACGTATTACTTCGAGGGTCTTGGGCAACGAATGTTGTTTATCGCTTATCCAATCGTCCGGGATGCGGCAGTTAGGGGCGGAGGGCGTGTGTTATTTGGGCGAGAATTTGCGAGACTTGCGAATCAATGGCGGATGGGGTAGTGCAGAGGTTTGTGGCGAGGGCGAGTGTGTGGGTGCCAAAGTTTTCGTGGAAGAGGTGAATGGTGTTGTCCTTGAAGTGTGCGGCGAAGGCGGTGTGGCAACCTTCGCCAAGTTGACGGAGAAAGGCGCGCTCAATATTTACGGATAGTGTCGTGGGTGCATCGCAAAGGGCAGCAAAGCTGGGTGCATCGTCGGCGCGCGATTGCCAGGCGATGGCAGCTTGCCCGGCAGCGGGAATCATTTTCTCGAGGCCCCATTCTTCAAAAACGAGGCCTGGCCAACTTGTAATGCCGAGCCTGGCCAAGCCTGCGGCGGCCAGAAAAGTGGCGTCAGCATGGCCTTCCACGATTTTCCTCAGGCGGGTGCCCACATTGCCGCGTAGCTCGCAGAAATGGGCGTCGGGGAGAAAGTGACGCGCTTGGGCTCGGCGTCTCGGGCTTCCGGTGGCAATCCGAGTTGGGCTTGGGCAGTCTTCCCGGCGCACGAGGACGTCTGCTGGGTTGGCGCGCGCGAGGCAACCGGCGAGGGCGAGCCCGGAGGGCATTTCTGTTGGCAGGTCTTTTGCGCTGTGGATGGCGATGTCTCCTTGGCGGGAGAGTAGGGCATCTTCCAGCTCGGTAGTGAAGAGACCCTTACCGCCCGTTTTCTCCAGAGACCACGCTTGCTGGCGGTCGCCTGTCGTGACGATGAACTCTACCGCAACGGGGCGGGTGGGGAAAGCGTGTGCGAGGGTGTTTGCGCTGATTTGCGCCTGTTGGCGTGCGAGCGGGCTGCCGCGCGAGAGCAGAACGCAGGGGTGGTTCATGGCTGGATCTGTGGGAAAATTTTCCGTAGCGATGTGGCATGGATGAGGGCGATGCAGTCGCTGCGGTCGTGCGTGTGAAGCCAGTGAAACTCGAGTTCGGGAAACAGGTTTTCCAGAGTGCTGCGCAGGCCGCCTGTTTCGATGAGGAGAATGCCGTGTGGGGCCAGGCTTTCTGCTGCTTGCGGGAAAAGTTTTCGGATGACGTCCAAGCCATCTTCACCCGACACCAGGGCTTGCGCGGGCTCGTGGCACAATTCAGGCGGAAGGGTCGCTAGGATGGCTTGGGGCTCGTAGGGTGGATTGCAGACAATGAGATCGTAGCCAGCGCCACCGGGGGTGAGGCCTTCGAGTACGTCGGTGCAGTGCAGGGTGATGCGCTTCTGCAACTGGTAGTCTTCAAGATTTAGTGAGGCGACTTCGAGGGCTTCTGGCGAGATGTCTGTGGCGTCCACGTGGGCGTTTTCGTAGGCCGAGGCGAGCAGGATGGCGAGGCAGGCAGAGCCAGTGCAAATATCGGCGATGCGCGTGACGGTGTCTGGATCGGGGATCCAGTGGTTTAATTGCTCTGGGATGATTTCCGTAAAATAGGAGCGCGGGATGATGACGCGGTGGTCTACGCGAAAAGAGAAATCACCAAGCCAGGCTTGCCTCGTAATGTAGGCGGTTGGCTTGTGGTCGAAGACCCGCTGTTCAAGGACATGCAGGATAGCGTCTTTTTCCGAATCGATGAGGTGCGCATCAAGAAATGTTTCGAGGCCTTCGTGTGGCAGGTGGAGTGTGTGCTGGAGGAGCCAGACGGCTTCGTCGAAGGCGGTGGTGGCCCCTTGCCCGTGGAAGAGATTCTCGCGGGTGAAGAGGCTGACGGCAAAGCGAAGCCAATCCCGCAGCGTGTGCAGGGAACGGCGGTAGTCTTGCAACATGCCGAGAAAAGCAACCCTGCCACACTCTGTCTCCCGGGAGGCGAACATGGCAGGCGTGCCACCTTGAGGGGTTGGCGTTTGCGGCTGGGGCATTTACTTCAGTTGCTCGCGGCTCTGGAGGCGGAAGACGGCCTCGGCCTGATCCTTGGCGGGGCGGTTACCGTCCATGGCGATCTGCACCGTGAGATGGAGCGAGGATTTGTTGGTGAGCAGCTCGTCGAAAACAGGTTGGATGCTCTTCGGGAGGTAAAAGCAGAAACGTCCATAGTCATAGTTGTGGCGCTCAAGCGTTTGATCGGCGGTGAAGTAGATCATGGCCGTGCGTCCGGGGTCAGGTTTGAAAATCTCGGTGTCAATCGCTATTTCGTAGCTGCAGAAATAGTTGTTGTGCGCCGGGTATTTGGCGATGAGGCGCACGTTGCCGCGTTCAAACTGGCCGCTGGACAGGGGCTTGGCGCCGCCATTGTTGATGCTGTTGCTGGGGACGGTGGTCGGTGGGAGCATGAGTATTATTCGTGTTGAACAAGTGTTGTTGGTTGGGAAGCCCGCAAGAAAGGTGCACGCCCACGCAGCAGCAAGCAAAAAGCACTCGTGCCAAGTGGGGTGTCACACGTTGCTCGGATTGTAATTCTTGAGTCTTCAGCGCCCAAGTCCGGCAATCTCACTCACAGTGTCGGTGCCATAAAAATTGAGAACCCCACCATCACTGGTGGGGCATTTAGTGCCAAAGTCCGTAAGTCGGATAAGCTGGGTACCTCAGCGACAACGACACATGCTGAATTAGCCGCGCATGTCAGCGGGCGTTTGAGAAAAAATCTCCAGAATTTCCCAGCAAGCTTCGAAGGCCCAAGGAAGCTGCCAAGGAACCCGCCAGGCCTGCTGATACGGCGGCAACCTCGCTGGTCGAGAAGGCTGGTGAGCGCACACCCTGAACGGTGGGTTGCCAAGCAGAGCAGGGGCGCGAGGACAAAAAGGCCGCAGAAAGACCACAAAAAGGCTTTAATCGTGGCGCACTTTCCCTATTCCTGCGGTCCTTTGTGCCGAGTTGTCACGCGGCACGTTTACATCATACCGTAGCACAACCTCACATCATGTCACTCAAGAAAATCGACCATCTCGGCATCGCCGTCCCAAGCCTCGACGAGGCTGCCAAGTTCTACGAAGGCGTCCTCGGCCTGCACCCGCACGGGCGCGAAGAAGTCGCTTCCC
>JAITHA010000016.1 GCA_031280235.1 Puniceicoccales bacterium
GAGTATTTCAAGATGCTCTCCGAGCTCGTCGCCACGCCCATTGCCACAGGCGAACGCCACTACACGCGCTGGGATTTCAAACGCCTCTTTGAGCAAAAAGCCGTTGACATCATCCAGCCCGACCTGAGCCACGCGGGCGGCATCACTGAGTGCAAAAAAATCGCCACCATGGCCGAAGCCTACGATGTCTCCCTCGCTCCCCATTGCCCATTAGGGCCAATCGCCTTCGCGGCCTGTCTCCAGCTCGATTTCAACAGCGTCAACGCCATCATCCAGGAAACCAGCGTGGGCATCCATTACAACGTCGGCGCGGATGTCCTCGATTATCTGAAAAATCCGGAAATCTTCGAATTCAAGGACGGCTGCATAGAACTCTTTGACGGACCGGGCCTTGGCATCGAAATCAACGAGGAAAAAGTCCGCGAAATGGCAAAAATCGGACACTCTTGGAAAAACCCCGTCTGGCGCACACCCTCGGGCGTCGTCGCCGAGTGGTAACCTTGTGACCAAATTAGTTTCTTCGTAGATAATTTATGATTTCAGGCATTCTCGATAATTTCAAAAACAAGCTCTCGCGAGGTGACGCCGTTTATGGCCCTTTCATGAAGTCGCTTGATGGCTCATTTGTGGAATGTACCGGTCACGCGGGTTTTGACTTCGCGATATTGGATATGGAGCATGGCCCTGCATCGTTCTCGGAAACACAGGAATTGATTCGCGCCGCCATTCTCGCCAACCTGCTCCCCATTGTGCGCACGCATGATGCGTCGGAATCGGCGATCAGCAAAGCCTTGGATCTGGGCGCGGGAGGTGTCCAGGTGCCGCAGATCCAATCCGCCGATGAAGCACATGCCGTTGTGCGTGCTGCCAGATATTTTCCGCAGGGAGAGCGTGGTGTTTGTCGCTTTGTGCGTGCCGCGAATTATTCTTCGACGCCGCGCAATGAGTACTTTGCCAAAGCCAACAGGGCGCTCGTCATCCCGCAAGTGGAAGGGAAAAAGGGTCTTGAGGCACTTGATGAAATTCTATCAGTTGAGGGGCTGGATATTTTATTTATCGGCCCCTACGATCTCTCCCAATCTTTAGGCGTGCCCGGCGATGTGTCCAACCCCGTCGTCATCAACGCCATAAAGGACATCACGGAACGTGCTAAAAAACGTGGTGTTGTGACGGGTGTTTTTGCCGATACAATTGAAGCTGCTGCCCGTTGGAAAAACGCTGGAATACAGTATCTTTCATATTCCGTTGATGTCGGTATCTATACGGAAGCGTGCAAGAATATCCTCTTGAGCATTAAGAATTAACACTTTCCTCCTACCGATAACACTTTCCTCCCGTCTATGGATAAAAACGACTTCCACCAGAAAAAAAAACAGGGCTCACCTGAGGACAAAGGGAGCAAAAAGCCCAGTCTTATCTCGCCCGGCTACATCCTCACTTTTGCCTTGGTGACGCTGCTTTTCTTCCTCTGGGCATTCCCGAATATTCTCAACGACGTGCTCATCAAACAGTTCGAAAAGTCGCTGGAATTATCGAGTGGGCAGACGAGCTTTCTCCCCTTCGCGTTGAAGACGGGTTATTTTTTCTTGGCGATTCCAGCCGGGCTTTTCATGCAGCGCTGGGGGTATAAAACAGGCATTCTAGTGGGGCTGCTGCTGTTTGCTTTCGGTTGCGTGTTGTTTTATCCAGCTGCGCTCTCGCATACCTATCTCATTTTTTTGGGTGGCATATTCGTCATGGCTGCGGGTTGTGCTTTTCTTGAAATTGGTGCCAACAGTTTTGTCGTGGCTCTTGGGGACAATTGCACATCGGAGCGTCGGCTCAATCTTGCCCAATCATTCAACCCTATCGGTGGCATTGCCGCAGCAGCTCTCGGCACTATTTTTATTTTTTCGGGCATAGAGCCCAAGGATCACACCGTGGCTCTCTGGAAAGCGAAACCTGCGCACGAAGTTTACGCCGCTGTGCAGAGCGGGGGCAGCGATGCTGCCGCCACTTTTTTTACCACGGATTTTTTTGATAAAACAACGCATGTGGGGGGTAAAAAGCTCGCCACCTACACCCCGCCACCTTCGCAGGAAGAATTAATGGCATGGACAAAATTTTTCTCACAACAACGCCCTACAGGGCAGGTTGCCGAGTGGGAAAAGACTAATAAAACAGCTTATGACGTTTTTCTTGAAGCCGAGAACAAACGCGTTTTCCCGACCTACCTTACACTCGCTTGTGCCGCTTTGTTGATTGCCCTCATCATGTGGAAAGCGCGCTTTCCCGAGCTTGATGCATCCCGTGGAAAATTTGCGGCTTCTGTGGATGGGAAGAAAGGCAGTTTCAGGGAGCTTTTACGTTTTCCGCATTGGTGGGGTGCGATACTTTCCCAGTTTTTCTATCTCGGAGCACAGCTGGGAACTTGGAGTTTTCTCATTATCTACGTCCAGAATAACAGCAGCCTTGGTGAGAAGCAAGCGGGCGCATTCCTTGTTGCCAACATGATTCTTTTCATGCTCGGGCGTTTCCTTTCCACCTACTTCATGAAGTATGTGAGACCGCAGCGCCTTATGGGTTTCTATGCTTGTGTGAATATCGGGCTTGTTGCCATGGCGATAATGGGTTCGAGGTGGGCGGCGGTGAAGTATGAGGCTGGCTTGCACAATGTTGTGTTACCGTTGCCTTTCGCCGGGGCGGAAATTCCTTTTTCCGGTGGATATTCTGTTTTATCCACGCCTCTGCCGATTGGCATTTATGCCCTGTCGTTGACGACCATTTTCATGTCGTTGATGTACCCGACCAATTTTGCGTCAGGCATGAAAGGTCTTGGGCCCAATGCAAAACTTGGCGCCTCGATACTTGTGATGAGCCTCATCGGCGGAGCACTTTTATCCATGTTGATGGGTCAGATCCGTAACCTTGATTTGGCGCAACTTCCTGGTATGGGGGTGACTTATAGGGGAGAAATTGCGCCGGGTCTCATCATTCCCATTATTGCCTATTGCGTGATTGCCTGGTACGCCTTCGTAGGCTCGCGCCCGCGTGGTCCGTTGTACGAGGTTTGAGTGTTGCTTTAGACGTCGCCGGGTTATTTGAGGTTCTTGAATTGAGAAAACAGGATTGCCTTGGGCGGCGTTGGGAGTGAAGGATACGGAAATGGCGCATTTACATGAAGCATGGAATTCGCGGCTTGGGGTGATTCTTGCCGTATCTGGGAGCGCGGTTGGGCTTGGGAATTTTTTGCGTTTCCCTAGTTTGGCAGCCAAGTACGGCGGCGGTTCGTTCATGGTCGCATATTTTGTTTCGCTTTTGGTGATCGGGATTCCTGTTGCATGGGCGGAGTGGTCCATGGGTCGTTGTGGAGGGCGCCTTGGCTTTCATTCTTCGCCGGGAATATTCCATGTTTTGCTGCGCAGGCCTTGGGCGAAGTACTTGGGTGTTGTGGGGCTCGTTGTGCCTTTGGTTGTCGGCATGTATTACGTCTGCGTGGAGTCTTGGTGCTTGGGCTATGCGTATAAAGCTTTGAGTGGAGAGCTCGGAAGCACAGTGGATTACGGTCGTTTTTTTGATGAATTTACAGGTGTTGGGGCCAATGGAAGTGCTCTCGGTTTTGGTTTGGGCAGGGCTGGTTTTTTTCTGGTTCTCGTGCTCGCGATTAATCTCTTCTTGCTCTATCGAGGGATTTCGCGGGGCATAGAGATCGTTTGTCGCATTGGGATGCCTACTCTGCTTCTTATTGCTTTGGTGATTCTTGTGCGTGTGCTTTTCTTGGGGACGCCTGATGCGTCGAAGCCGGAACAGAATTTGCTGGCAGGGCTTGGGTTCATGTGGAATCCGCAAAATTTGCTTTCGCGTCTCTCGGACCCGCAGTTGTGGCTTGCAGCGGCAGGGCAGGTGTTTTTCTCGCTGTCTGTCGGCATGGGAATCATCTTCACCTATGCGAGTTATTTGAGGAAGACGGATGACGTGGTTTTGAGCAGCGTTACTGCGGTGTCGGCCAATTCGTTTTGCGAGGTTGCGCTTGGGGGTATGATTACTGTGCCAGCGGCCTTTGTTTTTCTCGGTGCATCGGGCGTGGCCGGCGGGACGTTTGCGCTGGGTTTCAAGGTGTTGCCCTCAGTGTTTGCTGCGATGCCGGCTGGGGGCTTGTTGGCGAGTAGTTTTTTTGTGCTTTTGTTTTTGGCGGCGCTGACGAGTTCGGTTTCCATCTTGCAACCTGTGGTGGCTTTTTTGGAGGAGGCTTTTCATTTGCGGCGCGATTTCTCAATCACCTGGCTTGCGGTGCTTGTCGTCAGTGGGAGTGCTTGGGTGTCTTATTTTTCGAAAGATTTGAAGGCCATGGATACGATGGATTTTTGGGTTGGCAATGTGGGTGTGTTTGTGCTGGGCACTACTGTGGTGGTGCTTTGGGGATGGCTGGTGGGGCTCAACAAGAGTTGGCAGGAGCTGCATCTGGGGGCCTCCTTTCGCGTGCCGATTTTTTTTCGTGGCATGATGCGTTATGTGACACCGTTTTATCTCCTCTTCATTTTCGTGCTCTTCCTCTTCGAGAAATTATTGGGTTGGGACTTCAGCCTCGCCAACCCCGTGTTCAAGCCCACGGGCTACGTGACGGACTTGTTTGGCGGTGAGACCAGCCCTGTGGCGCAGCTCACCGTCGGCTTCATCTTTCTGGTGTTTCTTGCTGCTGTGGGGCTCACTTGCATGGCTGGCAAGCGTTGGCGCAACAAGGCTCTTGCGCCTTATCTGCGCCATTCGGGCTTGTCGGTTCGCGCCCCGGCGCCAACCACTCGGGGAAAATCCTCATGATATCGTTGATGTCTAAAATCTTGTTTTTCGCCTCGGCGACAGAGCCGGTTACCACGCTGACGACCGGAGGCTGGGTGAGCATGCTGGTCTCTGTCGGCAGTGTGTGCGCCTTCTTTTTTTGGTGCCTGTATCGAGTGATGCGGGAGAAGTAGGCGGGGCTACAAGCCGAAGTCGTGCAGGAGGCTGCGTCCTGCACGTATCGCCGCATCGGCTTTGGGGACGAGGTCGCTACCGTTCCGGAGCATGGAGTCTTGGGCGGCTTTCAGGAGGGTCGCCAACAGGTCTGTTTGCAGGCCATTCAGGGTGCCATCGATTTGGAATCTTGGTCCTGCGCGGTAGCCGTTTGCATCTTTTTCTGTGTATAGCACTTTTAGTTCGCTGAGCAAATCGGCCAGTGAGCCGCGAGCGGAGAATCCTGCTTGGAGGTTTAGCGGGCAATCTGCGAGGGCGAGCCCGGGCTGGTTTGCAATGTTGCCGGAACCTTGCATCAGCAGGCTTTCGTTGCGGATGAGGAGACGCTCGAGCACGACGTCGCCGTTGCGTTCGCGTCGTAACCTGAGCTCTGCTTGCTCGAACGGGAAATCATTCAGGTAGTCCTGTATCTGGCGGAATGCTTGCAGGGGAGCTTTCTTTTTGCCCAGTTGCGCGTGCGGCTTGAATCCCTCGACGATGTCTACGAGGCCGCCTGCGAGGTCGGTCAAATCGCCGAGGGCGCGCACGGTGTCGTTGTCCATTTTTAGCACGCGTATGCGCCCATTTTGGCTGGTCAGGAGTGCCTGGAGTTCGAGGTTTTTCAGGATGGATTTTCTCTTTTTTGCTGTGGCGTTCAGCGTTGCTGTGGCGTTGAAGCGGCCTTCGATGGTGTTGGCGGCTTCGGGCTTGAAGCGCTCTAGCCAGTCGCGGAAGGGCACCGAGCGCACGGAGGCGTTGGCTGAGAGGGAGTAGGGTTCGGGTTGATCCTTTTGGTATTTCAAGTGCCCGGTGGTGTTGAGTGTGCTGTCGTCGATGCGTAGTGCGCTGGAGTGCAGGGTGAGGGAGCTCTTGCGTACGCCTACTGTGGCCGTCGCCCCGGAGATGACCAGGGGCGGCAAGATTTTGGGCAAGGTATTTGCGATGGGTGCAGCCTTCACGGCGGGCAGCTCGTCCTCGAAAAGCAATTTTGGGGCATGGCGTGTGGCTGTGTCGTTTTCGGCAGGCGCGGCAACTTGGGGCGGGTACGGCAAAATGATTTTCCCCAGCGCGAGCGAGAGGCTACCTTCGCCCATCCAGGCCCAGAAGGCGTGTTCCTTTTTATTTTTCGGGGAGTGCTCGTCCTCCGTGTCGGTGATCTCGCTTGGGGTGAAGAGGGCGACGAGGGATTGCAGATCCAGCGCGTGGATTTGCTGGCCATCGAGCTTGGCTGCCCACGGTTTGCCGTCGCTGGCGGAGATTGTCAGCAAGAGGTCGCTGGTGTGCGTTTTCCCCTGCAAAACAGCGGGCATGGTGAAGGCGGTTTTGGGGGGCGAGAAGATTCCCGATGCTTTCATGGTGAGGCGCGGGAGGGAGCCGATGTTTCCGCGCCCTGTGAGGTCGTTGAGCTCGAGCTGCAGGGTGCATGTGCCGTCGCGTGTGTAGTTGCCGTTGAGTTCAAGTTTTGCCGAGGCGAAGTTATCGAAGCCGCCAAGCAAGGGCTGGCGGAGCAGGTGGCTTGGGTCGCCTTTGAGCTTGGCGCGGATGTCTTGCACGCCGTCGCGCCAGGCGAGGGAGAGTGAGCCGTCCAATGGGTTCTCGTTATCGGCGTTGGCGCGGGCCTTGGAGATGTCCAGTTGCCAGACGGTGGGTTCGCTGTTCGTCAGAGATGTCTCGCACGTGAACTTGATCTCGCCGCGCAGGTGGAGTTTGTCGAGACGCGCTTTCCCCGAGGCGTCGGAGTAGGAGAGGGCGTGCAGGGTGAGCGGTTTGTCGGGCTCGGAGGCGAGGTGTGCCTTCCCGGCGTTTTGCCAGAAGTTCATCTCACCGCTGGCAGCGCCACTGATGCGCGCGCCTCCGAGAAAGGGAGTCGCGAGCTCAAGTGGGAAGGCATTCGTCGAAGCGCGCAGCAGGGGCTTGCTGGAGTCGTTTAGCGGGCGGGAGGAATCGAAGGGCTGCAGTAGTGCAAGAGAGAGTATGGGCTTGGTGTTCGCATTGCGCGCAACGGCGAGGCTGGCGGCGGAGAGCTTGAGCACATTGCCTGTGGGCGTGCCTGGGGCGAGCTGGAGCGCGCCCGTGGCGGCGAGCTTGCCGCGCCAATCATCTGCGGTAAATTTGGCGAGGAGTTCCCGCCATGCGGGCTGTGCAGCGAGTCCGTTGGTGAAGACGATAGCCGATAGGCTGAAGGCATATTGCTGGCTGGGCGCGGCATTGATGTTCGCCGCAGCATCGAGCAGGGGCTTGTTTTCCGCTGTGCGCAGGTTGAGCCGCGTCAGCGCCAGCTTCCAGGACTGGGGCTTGGCGAGGTTGGGGAGGGTGACTGTGCCGGCGAGGCTGGCGTTGAGGGTGCCGAGGCCGTCAAGGCTCTTGTGCGCGCGGTTGAGGTGGGTCGCAGCGCCGCTGAGGTTGAATCTGGCCTGCGCGGTTTGCCCGGCCTCATGTGTGGCGTCGAGCGTTCCGGAGAGCGCGCGCACTTCCGGGATGTAGCGGGCTGTGTTGCCGAGGAGGGAGGCGAAGTGGTTCGTGGAAAAATCCCGGAAGTCGAACTTGGCAGTGAATGCCCCATCGCACGCAATCTTACCAGAGAGATGCGTGGGTGCGGTGTCTTTCTCAGCGCGCCCCAGCAGGAGCGTCCAGCCATATTTTTTCTCTCCGTCGGAGACAGAGGTTTCGATCGAGAGGGTGGCGCGGGCGGTGTTTGGCCCGGGCGCGCTGAGGGTTGCATTGGCGGAGATGCTGGGTTTTAGAGAGAGGATTTCGTCGAGGCTTGCCGGGATGTGCGAGAGCGGCGCGAAATGCAGCGAGAGCGAGCCTTTGAGGGTGCGCCCGTCTGGAGCTTTTTCCGTGAGGGTGAAGTGGGCGTCACCACATGTGAGCTCCAGGAGGCTGCTGTTTGCCGAGAGCTCGAATGGTGTGCCGTCTTCGGTGTGGATTTCAGAGTCTGTGATGGTGGTGTTTTCGATGCGGATTCCCCAGGTTTCGAAGCTGCCCATGCGGGTTCTTTTGCTGGAAGCCTTTGGTTTGGTCCCCAATTTTTTTTTCGAGAAATCCACGTCCAGGCCTTCGATTTTGGAGGAGCTGATGCGCACGAAGTCATGGAGAAGCAGGGCGGGCCACGAGACGTCGATGTGCGCCTCGCGGCAGGCGATGTGTGCCTCGGGCAGTTGGAGCGCGAAGTCTTTCAGAGACACCCCTGTGAGCCCGAAGCTCACGTGGCTGAGGCTGGCATCAAGCCCTTGCTCGTGCAGGGCGTTCAAGACGATGTCTCGCTGGACGCCCGGGCGCGTGAAGTAGAACAGTGTGCCGCCAGCGGCCAAAAGGGCGAGAGCGAGGAAGCCGAGCAATATTCGGCGGATTTTTTTCGAGAAGAAAGACATGGCGCACAGGGTACAACAGGCCAAAATGTCTGTGCAAGACGGCACTGTCGCGTCGCTGTTGGCTCAGGCTTTTTGTGCTCGCGCGGGCTGGCTGTTCTTGCAAAACGCGTCGAGCCTGCGCCGTAGGACGCCCCATTTTGCCGACTCGGGAAAGGAGAGGGCGCCCCAAGCCTCGGCGCCCATGGCAGAGCAATCCACGGCGGACATGCGCAGGCAGGGCTCGTCGTGCAGCGGTTTTGCTTCGCCCTTGTTGAGGCGCCCGCGCCGGATGAGCTGCTCCAGCAAGATGGACGGCGCGCCGGGGTAGGACGTCTCGCCCACAATGCGCAGCTGGCACTCGGCGGCATGGAGACGCACCTGATCTTGTCGCAGATAATGGGCGGATGCCTCCCACCAACTCCAACGCCCGACCCGGGAGATGCGCCGGAAAATGGTGCGGCTCTTCTTGCCCGTGCTGTGCGAGATGAGGGCGCGTGGCTCACTCAGGTGCTGCGCAATGGGCAACGTGCATTCAAAGACGTCTGGGACGTTCGGGGTGGCTTCCTCGGCAAGAAATTCAAAGCGAAAACAAAATTGCTCTGAGCCGAAGGCATTGCGCCAGCGTTCATGGCAGGCGCCGCGCGAGGCCAGGATCCCGATGCCCGCAGTTGCCGCATCGAGTGGCCACGCCGATACCGGGTTTTGCAGGCCGAGGGCGAGCAACTCTGGCTTGCCCTCAGCAAGCTGGCGACGGAGCGCCCCGACGACGTTCCTCTCGCCGCTCTCGCTTCCCCACGCGATTCCGCTGGGTTTTCCCAAGGCTACGATGCCGTTCTGTGCAGCCAATACCGGCAGGCGCCAAGCCACCGTGCCCAGCAAAGGCGGAGGGAAACCGATGGAGGGTGGTATTTGAGAGAGCATGATTGGCGGGCTGTTGAGCGAGAGAACAAAAAAGCCCCGGCATCTTGTGTGAAGCCGGGGGTGGTCTGGGTAAGGGGCGACTACGCAGCCTTCAAGGCCTTGGCGGTTTTCACGGCCTTCGCGAGCCTGGACTTTATGCGACTGGCCTTGTTTTTGTGGATGACACCGGTCTTCGCCGCCTTGTCGTACCCGGAGGCGACATCCGAAACCACAGCGGCGATTTTTGTCGCATCGCTATCCTTCAACGCGGAAGCAGCACTCTTGGAGAGCGTCTTCAGACGGCTCTTGGAGGCTTTGTTGGCTTCCGTGCGGCTCGTGGTTTTGCGAATGTTTTTCTGGGCGGACTTGATGTTTGCCATGCGAATTGGATTTGCTGGCGGCAGTCATGAAGAGTCCCTCCACCCTGTCAACCAATTTCCTCGGGAAGCGGCAGGTTCATGCACGGGAGGTACAGGCAGAAGTTGTCCCATGTGTGAGTTGAGAAGGCAAGGGTGTAGCAGGAGGATGTGAGGGTGCGGATTGGGTGCTTTTTCGCAGAGCAATTCGACCGGGGTTTTGTTGGCGCGCGAGCGGTTTTTCCGGGAGAAGTTGTAGGAGTGCTGTTGTGGTATTATTTCAGTCCCAATAGGAATTTTTCACTGTGCGTAAGTGCCGATAAAAAGCCCGAAAGTGGCCCAAAACTATCATTTTGAGCCATGGAAATAATAGAAAAACAGGATTTTAGAACTGTCAGTGCGGAAGTCGGATTGGCAATTCTCCGTATCCTCCTCAGCACCAAAACTACCCCTACAATACTGGCGACGGCCCCAGCCTATCCACAAAATAGCGCCCCCTCCGCGATCATGCGCAATCCCTCCAGACCCTTTTTATTCTTTTTCCCCTGTGGCGGTAATTTTCATAATCGCAGGCTGTACTTTGCTTATTTGTGGTTATGAAAATTATGCCCTTTGGTTGGGGAAGAGCCTTGCTTTTGTGCGTTCTTGGCCAAGCATGGTGGGGCTATGCGATTCTTTACTCACTTGCTCAAATTCGGTCTCGGCATTCCCGCTTTGGCCGTTGCTTTCCTCCTCTGTGGCTGCCAGCAGAGCAGGCTTACTGTGGAGACTATGGCTCCTTACCAGACGGTCGTGATTGCCAAGGGAGACATGGCTTCTTTTGAAGGTGGGCCGACTCAGGCGAGCGTGAGTGATGTGGTTGCCGTTTTGCGCAAAGGCCTTGCTGCAAAGGGTTACACGGTTGTGGAGGACGGGCAGGCGGCTGACCTTGTGTTGGCCATTTCGTATCGTCAAGCCCGCACGGGGGTGCCCGCCGAAGCGAATGAATCCGGTGCTTCGTTCATCCTCTCCCTGAGGGATGGCGTTGCAAAACGCATCTGGACGGCCACTATTGCCGCCGAGTTTGCGTCAACGCTCACCCAAGATGCTTTGGAGGAAATTCCGGCAAAATCTGGGAAAAACTGAGGTGGGCGTAATTGGCGGAGCGAAGGGGAGAGGCCCTCGTGTTGGCGTCTCGGCGGAGCGGGGAGTGGGAGGTCGTGTGTTTGTGGTGCATCTCGGTGGCGACTGGAGTATCAAGGCGCATTTTCCCACGGCTGCTTCTGTGATGCCGAGCCTTGCTGCCGCCACAGTGGTACGTTTTGACTGCACGGGCCTTGGGCGTTGTGATTCCAGTTTGCCAGCTTTTTTGCTGGAGCTGTACCGTTTGTGTTCTGCGCAGGGGCGGACGCTGGATTCTGAGGCTTTGCCTGACGAGGTGGCCAGTTTGCTCGCTCTCGCGGTTGCCCGCCCCAAGCGTGCAGAGGTGCCTGCCGCCACGCAACTCGCACCTATAGCCACGTTGGGCGAGCCTGGGCACGTTGAGGACAGAGTAGCTTATCGCGTGGGTGTGTGTGTGGTTTCCTGCGGGAAGTCTTGGAACAAGGCGCTTGATTTCATCGGACAGGTTGTCATCGCGCTGGGAAAGTTCGTTTGTGGGCGGGCGCGTACACGCTTCGGCGAATGCTGGCAGCTCATTCGTGCTTGTGGCCCAGACGCGCTTCCCATCATCTCCCTCGTCTCTTTCCTGACGGGTATCATCCTCGCCTATCTTGGGATGCTCCAGATGCGCCAGATTGGTGCCACGACTTTTGTTCCGGGTTTTGTCTCGTTGACCATGATGCGCGAGATGGGCGTGCTCATGGCGGGTGTCATCCTTTGTGGGCGAACGGCGACGGCCTATGCGGCCCAGCTTGGCAATATGCAGGTCACGGAGGAGGTCGCCGCCTTCCGTGTCCTTGGTATTTCGCCTGTCGAGTACCTTGTCCTACCGCGCATCATCGCGCTATTGTGTGTGATGCCTCTGTTGACGCTGTATGCCAATTTTTTCGGGGTCATTGGTGGCGTCGTGGTTATCTCAAACATGGGCGTCTCGGTGGAGCAATGCTATGACTTGATCGTGCGTACGGTCACCCCTCACAATCTCGCCTCGGGGCTTTTCAAGAGTGTGGTCTTCGCGCTGCTCATCGCTTGGGCCGGGTGTTTCCGCGGCATGGTTAGTGGCAAAAGCTCGCAAGCGGTGGGGAACGCCGCGACTTCGGCTGCAGTCTTAGGCATCACGCTTCTCGTCATCGCAGATGCTGTGTTCGCGGTTATCTATAACGTGACTAATTTTTTCTAACGTGCCCATGCCCATGCCTACAGCCAACGCGCACATCTCTGTTCGGGATCTCACCATGGCCTATGATGGCAGGGCTATCATGGAGGGGCTCAATTTCGATATTTTTCGCAAGGAGATCTTTGTGATCATGGGCGGGAGTGGCTGTGGCAAGAGCACCCTGCTGCGTCACCTCATCGGTTTGCAGCAACCGGCCTCTGGGGAGATCCACCTGAATGGTAAAAATTTTTCTGATGCACCGGGACGTATGCAGGAGGCCATGCTTCGCCACTTCGGCGTCATGTTCCAGAGCGGTGCCTTATGGAGTTCTCTGACGCTTGCGGAAAACGTAGCCTTGCCCCTGCGCGAATACACGCGGCTGGGCGCGGCGGAGATCAACGAAATTGTGCGCTACAAACTTGCACTCGTTGGTCTTGCGGGTTTTGAGGACTATTACCCGGCGCAGATCAGCGGCGGCATGATCAAGCGCGCGAGCCTCGCGCGCGCCATGGCGCTGGATCCACAGGTGCTTTTCCTCGACGAACCTGGGGCGGGCCTTGACCCTGTCACGTCGCGGCTGCTCGATGACTTGATTTTGCAAATCCGGGATAGCCTTGGCGAGACAGTTGTCATCGTCACACACGAGCTTGAGAGTATTTATGCCATTGCAGATCGTGCTCTCTTTCTCGACGTCGCCACGCGCACGGCAGGGGCGCTCGGCCCTCCGGGTGAATTACGCGATCATGCTGGGAACCCGCGTGTGCGCCAGTTCCTCAGACGCCAGATTTGACTCAGCGCGGGATATTTGGAGAAATGTTCGGAGAAGTCCCGGGCGCATAGTTGTTTTTATGAAACATTTTTTGGGGGCAAATGTCACCTTGGCGCATGAGTTCGAATGCATCCCCGACGGTGGGAAAGGTTTCCCGGCGTGATTTTCTGAAACACACCAGTATGGCCTTGGCCGCAGGTGTGGTTTTTCCCTCGCTTATCCCGGCGAGCGCTCTCGGGCGCGATGGCACCACGGCGCCGAGCAACCGCATCGCGCTCGGCGTGGTCGGTCTGATTCAGGGCTGGGATGGCTTCGACAAGTGCCTTAACGCACAGGGTGTCGAGGGTGTTGGTGTGTGCGACGTGAACGCTGAACGTCTGAATGGCCGCCTGAGCGAAACGCGTCGGCGTGCCAATGGAAAGAGCGCAAAGGGCTACCGAGATTTCCGGGATATGTTTGCCAATGCTAAACTGGATGCTGTCGTGCTGGGCGCACCGGACCATTGGCACGGCATCATGGCTGTCGCCGCTGCTCGCGCTGGCTTGGATATTTATGGGGAAAAGCCCCTCGCGCACACCTTGGCTGAAGGGCGCGCGATTGTTGATGCGGTGAAGCGCCACGGGCGCATCTGGCAGACGGGCAGTTGGCAGCGTTCAGGAGACAAATTTCGCAAAGCAGTGAACATCGTCCGCAATGGCCTCATCGGCAAATTGGTGCGTGTGGAGGCAGGGACGCTTGGTGCATTTACCCGTGCAAGCTCTCAACCTGCAAGTTTTGACAAGCCGCCTGCTCATATTGACTACGACATGTGGGTCGGCCCGGCGCAATGGCTACCCTATGACACGCGCATCGTGGATTTTAACTGGCGCTGGAACCTCAACTTCGGAGGCGGGAACCTCATGGACTGGGTGGGCCACCACGTGGATATCGCCCACTGGGGGATGGATAAGGACCACACGGGACCAGTGAGCGTAAGGCCTGTTTACGCCAAGTGGGCGACCGATTACCCCTACAACGCCCAGCGCAGCTACACCTATGAGTGTACCTACGCGGACGGTCTTGTGATGAAGGTCACGAGCAACAGCGGTACAAAATTCATTGGAGAAAAAGGCTGGGTGTTTGTGGATCGTAACCGCCTTGATGCTTCCTCGAAAAGCTTGCTTTCTTTTGAGCCGGGCACCAGCGACTACCGGGCCTACAACAGCCGTGGTCACTGGAATAATTTCATCGACTGTGTGAAGACGCGCAAGGAGACGATCACACCCGCCGAGACCGCGCACCGTTCGGCATCCGTTGGGCATCTTGGCCACATCGCTCTCACCACTGGGCGCACTATCCATTGGGACCCGGAGACGGAAACCATCAAGGACGACCCTGGTGCCTCCGAGATGTTAAAGCCCATTTATCGCTCGCCCTGGGTCTTGTAAAACTGCACAAGCCGAAAAAGGGCTGCCTCCACGCCGCAGGCGTCGGAATACCGAGTGTGGCGGCGCTTCCCTTGAGGTACTGTTTCCCAATGTCGAAGAAAACGACACATGCCAAGCCAAAGGGCGCGCTTGGTGTGTCCACGAGAAAATCTGATTATCACGACGGTAGGCGTTTCATTTCACCTGGAGCGCCACCCATGGCCACGTGGCGCCGCGTGTTGCGTTGGTGGTTTTCGAGGCGGGAGCGCGGCTTGTGGCCAGAGTGGGTGTACACGCGCCCTTTTCAGCACAAGGGCTTGCAGAAGGGGCGGAATTTTCAGCTATCGTGGATCAACCACTCGACCTTCCTCATCGAGACACCTTTGGGCAACATTCTTACTGACCCAATCTACAGCCGCCGTGCCGGCCCGTTCAAGGTCTTTGGCCCAAAGCGTGTCCATGCCCCGGGCATCCCCTTTGATGCTTTGCCGCAAATAGACTACGTCTTGCTCAGCCACGATCACTACGACCACTGCGACATGAATACTTTGCGCCAGCTGGCACGGCGCGATTCTCCTCAGGGCATCACGCCTCTGGCCAACGGGCATCTTTTGCGCAGCGCAGGATTCAGAAAAATCATCGAGCTGGATGTCTGGGAAAGAACTCCTCTCAACAAGGCAAATGCGCACGGAGTGCCTCCTCCCGTCGCGAGCGTGACTCTCACCCCTGCGCAGCACTGGAGCAGCCGCGTGTGCGGGTGCCGTTGCGGGCGCCTCTGGGGTGGCTTCTGGCTCGAAATCGCTGAGCGCCGGATGTACTTCACTGGCGACACGGGTTACAACGAGGCCATGTTCCTCGAAATCCGCAAACGTCTCGGGGCCCCAGATCTCGCCATGATCCCCATCGGTGCCTACGAGCCACGTTGGTTTATGAGCCCCCAGCATTGCGCCCCCGATGAGGCTGTGTGTATCCACCGCGAACTGGAGTCAAAGCTTAGCGTCGCCATGCACTGGGGTTGCTTTCGCTTGACGGACGAAGCCCGCGACGCCCCGCCCCGCGAGCTTGCCGAAGCCCTTGAACAGGCCGGTCTCTCGCAAAAAGAATTCCGTATTCTCGAACCCGGCGAGACACTTCCCCTGTGGTAAACACCCAAGGAGATGTGTACGTGCGACCATTATGAAAAACATAAAAATGGCGGAGTTTCGTTGTCCTGCTCTCTTTCCGATGCTTATCTCTGCTCCTTTACGAAAGAAGATGATGCCGACCAAGCAGATGTTTCTACGCATCTTTGATAAGTTCCGACACGCTGCCACGGAATATTCGGGCTTAGAACAGAGTCTCGGTTTTTATTTCAAAGACATGGAACTCTTGCGCACGGCGCTCACGCACCCGTGCTACAAGTCGTACGACAAAAAGATACGCGACTACCAACGGCTGGAATTTCTCGGAGATGCGGTGCTGGGCCTCGTTTTTGCCGAGGCGCTTTACATCACTTCCGATGCCGAAGAGGGGAAGCTAACGGAGGCCCGCATCTGCCTCGCCCGGGGCAGCAACCTAGCTGGAGTGGCGAAACGCCTACAACTGGGGCGTTATTTACGCCTGCCGCCCAACTATGGCGAAGCGAAGAACATTCGCATCGGAAACAACACAAATGAGGACGCCTTGGAGGCGCTCTTTGGTGCTATTTTCCTGGATGGAGGCCTAGAGGCCGCACGCCGGGTTGCCCAACATCTTTTTGGCGACAAACTGGTCATCGGCAACAGCGCCGGAGGGCACTCCCCAAAAAACCGTCTCCAAGAGCTCATCCAAAGAGACAAACGCCCTGCGAAAGGAACGTGCATTGAATACCGCATGGTCGCAGAGACAGGGCCAGCGCACGCGCGCCAGTTTACTGTGGAAGCGTGGGTGGGTGGCAAGTGCCTTGGCAGAGGGCATCACAATAGCAAACGCGTTGCGGGTGAAATGGCGGCAGAAATGGCCCTGAAACACCTTTCCCAGAAACATCTGGTGAACGCGTTGCAGGGGGCACCCGAAACAAAGCAGGGGCATAGGAACGACAAAAAAGCTTGAGTTCTGCAGTGCCGCTTCCATAAACACCCGCCTTTTCGGAAAACTCCCCGAAGTTTTGGGGACAGTAGCTCAATGGTAGAGCAGTTGCCTTTTAAGCAATTGGTTCCGGGTTCGAGTCCCGGCTGTCCCACCAAGTTTCCCACGACCTCTTTCTGGTACTTTCCTCCCTGACCCTTTCAGGGCTTCTCCAAGGCAAACCCTTCCCGGCGATTCGCCCGTACGCGAAAAACTTCTCCCAGCAACTCTCTCGAAAGCACTTCTTTGGGGGCGCCAGAGGCGCGTAGTTGCCCGTTATGGAGCACGGCGAGCCAGTCTAACTCCAAAGCGAGCGAGAGGTCATGCAGGGCGAAGAGTATGGCTGCGCCTTGGCGCTGTGCCAGCTTCCTTGCGATGCCCAGCACATCGAGCACGTGACGCGGGTCTAATGAGGCGAGAGGTTCATCCCACAGTTGCAACGGGGCGTTGGTCGCCAGCGCGCGGGCGAGCAGAACGCGCTGACGTTCTCCACCTGAAAGCTGGTTCACCGGACGCGCGGCAAGCTCCGCTAGCTCAAGCTGGCAGAGTGCATCTTCCACGCCGCTGGCATCGTCGTCATGTGCGAAACGCCCTTGGGCGACGACGGATCTGACTTTGAAGCCGAATTCGAAATGGGCGTCTTGGGGCACCCATGTGGCGATGCGCCCGCGCTCCATGAACGGAATGTGCGCGAGCTCGCGCCCTTGCCAGAGGACGTGCCCGTCGTGCGGAAGTACGCCTGCTGCGGCTTGCAGAAGGGTGGATTTGCCCGAACCGTTTGGGCCGATGAGCCCGGCGAGTTGCCCGGGCTGAAGGCGCAGGCTGACCTTGTTGAGCCGTCCGTGGACGGAGACGTCCTGAAGTTCGAGCAGTGTTTTCTCCGGCATCAGAAGTGGAGCGTTAGGCCCAACATGCCGCCAATACCGGGGAGTGGGTAGCCTGGGCGGTAGTGGTATTTTCTGTCCGTGATGTTGTCGGCGGCGAGGAAGACTTCGCCTGCCCTGATCCCCAGCGATGGGAGGGCGAACTCGTAGACGAGCTTGGCGTTGAGCAGAAATGCAGAGGTCACGCTTGGGTTACTCGTCGAGGCGGCGGTTTGCGTTCGCCCGAAGGCATCTGGGCTGACATGCATTTTGTCTTGAAAAAGCATGTCCACGCACAGCTTGAAGTTTTCCAGAAAGCGCCACACGACGCCTGCGCTGGCCGTCCATTCTGGGGCATAGGGCATTTCGTCTACGGAGCAGTGCAACCAGGTGGCGCCGACAAAGAAGCTCAAGTTTTGGGTGGCAGCCCAGGAGATGGCGGCTTCCACACCGTAGTTTTCATAGGAGGGGATGTTGATGAAACCAGTTGGCGGCGTTTTCATCACGTAGCGGCGTTTCCCTGCGTCATGGAAACCGGTGAGTTCGGCTTGCAGCGTTTGCGAGAAATTATGGCGCACGCCCAGCTCATAGTGATCCAGCAGTTCGGCTTTGAGCTTTTTCCAGGAACTGCCGAGCGGGGGAATCATGTTCGCGAAGGCGATGACGTTCAGCCCGGGGTAGTTTACGCCGCGTGAGTAGTTTACGTGCAGCTCGGTGTCTTTGTAGCCGACGATGAGGCCGGCGTGAGGCGCGATTGCTGACTCGAAAATGTCGTGCGCATGGAAACGCATGCCGCCGGAGGGTTGGGCGTAGAGGCTTTTTCGGCTCCCCATGAACTGGCTTATCGCCAGGTAGGGCGAGTAGAGCTGGAGCTCGGCTCGGCGGAAGTGCAGCACATTGCCGTTGTAGGTCACTCGGTCCATCGTTCCTGTGAAGATATCTATGTCGATGCCCGCGACAAATTCGCCGCCGTTTTGCGTAGTGCCGTGTTCGCGTACCCGTACACCGTAGTTATCCCAGTTCATGATCGTGTTGTTCACATCGGCGGGTGCTGCCGTTGCGCCGCTTCCCTGCATTTTTTGGTCGAGCCATTTTGCCTGTCCGTTGTTCCAATAGGGTTTGATGTAGCCGTCGAAGCCTTCGTATTTGTGCTCAAGGGCGAAGGTGGCGATGTAATCCCGCGTGTGGTAATCGCCCTGGCGCAGTCGTGTGCCTTCAACGCCTGGGTCTTCGGCGTAGTTCTCCGTGTGGTCGAAGCAGAGGCGCAGCGTCCAGTGTTCGTCCAAGGCGTGGCCGATGTTGGCGGCGTAGTCTTGTAATTCCCCGCCAGAGTTGACGCGGTGCCCTGAGGAGCGACGATAGCTCTGGCCTGTGAAGAGTTCCCAGGCTCCGGTACGCCCAGTTACGGAGGCAGATTCCACGACGGTGTCATGCAGGCCGTAGGCGCCTGCGAGGTCCAGGGCCCAGCCCTCCTCGGCTGATGCCGCGTGGCGTGGCAGGATGTCTATCGCGGCGAAGGCATTACCGAAGGCTTGTGGTTGCGGGGATTTATAGATGCGCAGGGCGTGCGCGGCGTCGATGGAAAGGATGTCGAGCAGTGGATGGCTGAACACGGCGTTGAAGCGCGGCACGCCGTTGTAGAGGGTCGCCAGCTCGCCGCCTGGGCGGCTGATCCCTTGCCCGCGGATGAAAATGCCGCCGCCGCTACTGCCGCCGTAAGACCCGGCCAGATTGTGGCGAGCCGTTGTCACCCCAGGCACCGTCCGGAGCGTTGAGCCGATGTCCATCGCGTTGAGGTCTTCCATCTGCTGGCGCGAGACGACGGTAGAGGCTGAGGCGAAAACATCCGTCTCATTTCCTTGTACGAGGGGTATGGCTGTCACGACGATTTCTGGTAGATGCTTTGGTGGTGGCACGGCCTCCGGGGTCTCTGCGGCGTGCGCGCCGAGGGCGGCAAAGAGAATGCCCAGCGCGGGCGAGATAGGGGGAAGGCCAGTGTGGTGTGCGGTGTGTGTCGAGGGAGCGGAGGGCATAGTATGGTGAAGGGCGACGGATTCCAAAAAAAAGGCAAAAGATGCGGGTGGTTGCGAAGTGGCAATGGTGGTGCCCGGGGCGGGGATCGAACCCGCACGCCATTACTGGCAGTGGATTTTAAGTCCACAGCGTCTACCATTCCGCCACCCGGGCTTTGGCAGTGAAGACAACGATAAGCCTGCCTTCTTCCAAGATTTTTATTTTTGGGGGGCGCGTGTGTTACAGTTTTCGAGGGAGTTCCAAGCGGAAGGCGCAGCCGTTCTTGTTTGTACCCTTGAGCTTCAGGTCGCCGCCGAGCCAACGTGCCAGCTGGCGCGAGAAGGCGAGGCCGAGGCCGACGCCGGGCTTGCTTCCAGCGGCTTCCTCGGCGGAGCGGTGGAAGGCTTGGAAGAGTTTGCGCTGTGCCGAGAGCGGGATGCCTTTGCCGTTGTCGGAAAAGTCGAGGTAAACCTTGGCGTTGTCGGCGCTTGCGGTGAGTGTGGCGTGGCAGCCGGTGCCTGCGTACTTGGCGGCGTTGTCGGCGAGGTTGAAGAGAATCTGGTCTATGGCTGTGCCGTCGGTGAAGAGCGTGGTGGTGGCCATGTCTTCAGAGATTTCCTGAGAGAAAGTCATCTTGCCTTCAATGAGGCGTTCCTTGAGGCGCGGGGCGATGTGGGAGAGGAAGTCGCCGAGGACTAGGGTCTCGTCGCGGCGCAAGGCGCGGCCTTTTTCAATGCGGGCGTAGCCGAGGACGTTTTCGACGAGGTGTCGTAGGCGGGTGGCTTCGGAGTGGAGTGTGGCGATGTAGATTTTGCGTGATTCTTCGGAGACCATGCCTCCTGCCAGCATTTCGGTGTAGAGCTGGAAGGTGGTCAGCGGGGTACGCAGCTCGTGGGTGACAGCGGAAACGAAGGTGGCGCGGCGCTCGCTGAGGGAGAGTATGCCGAAGAAGAGGGCTCCTAGGCCCAGCATAGCGAGTGCAGCAAAGGCCCAGCAAGTGATGAGCATGACGAGGGTACGCGAGAGTGTAGGTGGGGGTTCGCCTTCTTCTAAGCCTGTGTTCATGAGAGTTATGGGGAGCGTGACGAGGGGCAGCCCGTTGTCATTGCCCGTCGTTGGGCGGAAGCTTGTGCCGCGCAGGTCGTTTGCGACCCGGGCCTCAAGGGTTGTCTTGAGGGCGGGCCAGTCCACCCAGATTCCTTGAATGCAGTCGCCTTGGGTCGTCGAGGCGCAGCGGAGGAGGTAGAGCTCGCCATTATACCAAGTCGGGAAGAAGAGTGAAAGTTTCCCAGTGAAGCGCAATTTTCCCGTTTCGTCAGTATTGTCTTGCTTGGGGGTGAGGCTTGTTTCGGGTGTTTGTGCGGGAGAGAGGGTGCCTGCTGCTACATGTTTGCGCATGGTTTCGACGAGGGCACGCAGGAAAAGGGCATGGAAATCCGAGTCTTTGCTGCTGGCGCGGAGCATGCCCAAGCGCGCGGCAAAGGGGCTATGGGAGGTTGTGCATTTGGCGAGGGAACACCATTCTTCGGGCGGGACTTCGGGGGAGGAGATTTCCCCAGAGGGGGCGACCATGAAGTGTAATCGGGCAGGGATACTGGTGTATTTGCTGAGAGAGGTCTGGCGAAGGTTTTCGCCCGAGGAGGGCGGGTCGAACATCGCATCGTAGGGGCGCTCCAGCGCGTGGAAGGCGAAATAATCGAAGTAAGGGCGATTGTTTTCAGCGTCCACGCGCCGGAGTAACCAAGACTCAGAGACGTAGCGCGTACGCTGCAAGTGTTGGTCAAGGTTATTGTCTCGTCGGACAGCTTCCTGAGCAGACTCGAGCTGGAGCAGCGTCGCGCTTGTCCAGCCGAGTGCAAAGAAGACCAAGATGCAGCACAGCGCGAAGAGAAGACGCGCCGAGCGCAGCCCGGTGCCTGAGAGGCTGCGACGGAGGAACGCCATGCGTCATTCCGTTTTGTCTGCGGTGGGGGTGTCCTCGGCGGTGGCGCCTTCAAAGAACTGGTAGCCGCGGCCACGGACAGTCTGGATGATGCTCCAGTCCTTGTCGTGAATTTTTTCGCGCAGGCGGGCGATGGTCATGTCGATGGTGCGTGTCTCGACGGCGCGTGGGTCGAGGCGCCAGACGCGGAGGAGGATCTCGTCTCGCGTAATGAGGCGCCCTGGATGTGTGCCGAGGTAGCGCAGGAGCTCGTATTCCCTTGAGGTGAGGAGCACCTTTGTCCCATCGTTGAAATGGACGGTGCGCAGTTCGAGGTCGACCTTCCCGCAGGGCAGGGCGATGGAGCGTTTGTCGAGCGGTGGCCCTGGGCTGCGGCGGAGCACGGCCTCAATGCGGGCTAAGAGCTCTTTCACACTAAAGGGCTTCACGACGTAGTCGTCGGCTCCCAATTTCAGGCCACGCACGCGGTCTTCCTCGCTCCCCTTGGCAGTGAGGAGAATGACTGGGGTGCCGGGTCGCTCGACTTGAAGCCTGTCGAGGATTTCGAGACCGCTCATGCCTGGCAGGACAATGTCGAGCAGGAGCAGGTCATACTCACGATTGAGCGCGGCGGCAAAGCCGTCCGTCCCAGTCGCAGCCTCAAGCACTTCGTGGCCGGAGAACTTAAGGGCATCCACCATCCCTCGGCGGATGGCGTCGTCGTCTTCTATTACAAGTATTCGATAACTCATGGCAGAATTTGTTGTTGGTTGAATGATTAGGACTCCCCGCTAATAAAAAGCTCAAATGGGGTATCGTGAAGAAGAAAGATGTAAGAAACGCGTAATCTGTTTGGCGTAATTGGCTTGGTTCTTTGGGGTCAAGAGGTGGGTGTGTGAGGTAGGCATGCCCTGACGAAAGAAGGAAAAAATGGCCCCGGGCGAAAGGATCGCTGGGGCGAAAAAAACATTCCTCACGGGAGTCTTTCTCGTGAGGCTTGTGGAGGGTGTTTGTTTGGCGGTGTCAGACTGAGCCGGCAGACCGAATCACCTTGTTGGGGTCAATCCCTACGACTTTGCCTTTGCGGACGACGTAGAGCAGCTGTCCAAACTCGATGGCTTTCTTTGCGGCGGCGATTTGAGCGCGGCGCATGGCGGCGCAGACTTGTCGCGCGCGCTTGCTCCGAGATTGGGATCGTTGAGTAGAAACTTCTTTCATAATTTCCAGCCGCGAAAGATGCGTCCTTTGCCTTTTGAGTCAAGCATTTCGCGCGTGCTCGCATCGAAGACCCACCAGTCATCGGCCAATTTCTTGTAGATCTTGTTGAAATTTTGCCAGCTGCGCTCGATTCGCCGTCGGATGGAGTCTTCTGGGACGGAGTGCCCGCCTTGCTTGACGCGCATGGCCACGCGTTGCACGGCCAGCTCAGGGACGTCCAGCTTCAGGTAGGCAATCTCGATGGAGTAACCCGCTTTTTTCCAGCTCTTGAGGAAAAGCGTGTGCGTCAGCCCGGAGAGTGTGCTCTCAATGGCGAAGTCTCTCCCCGAAGCCACCACGCGGTGCATTTCCTCAATGGCGATGCGGGCCGCCGAGCGAGTGGCCAGCTCAGGGGCAAAGGGAGAGAGGCCGCGGGCAATCTCATCCGTATTGATGAAGCGCAACACCCCGGCTTCGAGCGGCAGGTACTCGCGCGCAAAGGTTGTCTTCCCGGAGCCGTTGGGCCCGCCAATGACGATGCAAAGGGGCATGGAGTTTTAGGATGTGGCATGTTGGCACCTTGGCGTGATTGAACACCGCTTTCGCGCATCCCCGCGTCGCCAAGGCTTTCTGGCGGGGGCACGAAACAAAGACGTGTAAACCTTGCCAAAGTTCCTTTCTTTCACATAGAAGGTGGGCTTATGTTTAAACAGCACACCCTAATCACCCTCCTGAGTCTTGGTGCCTTGGTTGGCGCCAGCACTTGGGCCCACGCTGCGCCGAAGCCGCCAACACCGTTCACGCTCAATCTCGACGGCTCTCCCACCGAATGGCGCACGCACGCCGAGGAGCGCCCCCAACCACCTCTTGCCAAGGATCCGCGCTTCCAGTCTCGCACGCCTCCCGCAGGGGCCGAGGTGCTTTTCGATGGCAAAAACCTCGACGCATGGGTGCCCGCGAAAAAACGCAAGGCCCCCGGGCAACTCTGGGAAATCAAAAATGGTGTGATGGTCGCCACTGGCAATGACCTGCTCACCAAACAATCCTACGGCGACGCCCAGTTGCACATCGAGTGGCGCATCCCCAAGGAGCGCAAAGACCACGTTGGGCAGGGCAGCACCAACAGCGGCGTCATGTTCGGCGATGGCCGTTACGAGGTCCAAGTGCTCGACGTCCACCCGGACACCAACAAAACCTATCCCGATGGCATGGCGGGTGGCATCTACGCCCAGTTCCCTCCCAAATTTAACGCCGCGCTTCCCAAGGGCGAATGGCAGAGCTACGACATCACGTTCACCGCGCCCCGCTTTGACAGCAACGGCAATACGACCAAGCGCGCGCGTTTCCACGTGGTGTGGAACAACATCGTCGTGCAAGAGGATCAGGAGCTCGTCGGCGACTGCTCATGGCGCGGCTCCAAGCTATTCCCGACGGAGAAATTGCGTTCTGAGGCCAAATTGCGCCACAAACACCCACTCTTGCAGGCGCACCCGGAACGTCTCCCCCTGCGCCTCCAATTCCATGGCGACCCGGTTGAGTTTCGCAACATTTGGATCGTAGATCTCGAAAAGGGCAACGAAGCCAAGGGCGTGGAACGGAAGAAATAGCTCTCCTACTTTTTGCAAAGCGTTCTCGCGGAACTGTGTCTGGCGACCCTGGACGCAGTTCCGTTTTTTCTGCCACACGCTCGCGAAGTTTTTGGAAATCCGCTTGCCTTCGCCGAGCGCCCAGACATTAGTCTGCAGTTCGGGCTTGGGGACTGTCGTCCCGCCCCTTAGCAAACCGGTCCGCTGAATCTTACTGCCTTGTCTGCCATGAATAATCTCTTGTCCTCATTCGCCTTGCACGGACGCCGAGTCGTCCTGCTCGGTGCCCTTTTCCTCGCCTTTCTCTCATCCGCCCCGGGTGTCGTAGCCGCCGCCATCGATGAGCGCACCGTGGACGTCCTCGTGGTCTACACCCCAGCTGTGAGCGCCTATCATGGTGGGCCCGATGGCGTGCGCGCGTTGATGATCGCCTACGAAGCCGAGACCAACAAGGCCTACGAGGATAGCTTGGTCGACGGGAGGATAAAGGTCGTTGGGGTCGAACGCGTGAACTACAGCGAATCGTCGAGCTACTCGACGGATCTCTACGCCGTTACGGGGGCAGGCTCATCGACAGTTTTCGATACCTTGCCAGAGTTACGCGACCAGGCAGGCGCTGACCTCGTCTGCCTCTTGCGACGCGGGATGGACAGCAACGGCACGATGGGTATCGCATGGCTTAGCGTGAGCAGTGCTTCCCCCAACGGACAGTCGTCTTTTGGTTTTTCCGTCGTCGGTGCCGATTTCGGTGCAAACGTTTTCGCCCACGAGCTTGGGCACAATTTCGGCTGTGCGCATGACCGAGCTACAATCGCCGCCTCAGGGGGAGGAGGCGGGCGCTTCGAGTACTCAAACGGCCACACATTCACCGGGAATGATGGTGTGCTCTATGGGACAATCATGTCCTACGTCCACAACCAACCAGGCGGCAGAACGATCATGTATTTCTCCAACCCGGATGTGAGTTACCAAGGGAAGCCAACGGGCGTCCCGGCTGGCGATGCGCAATCTGCCGACAACGCAAGGACGCTCAACCAGACTTTCACCACTGTCGCTGAATACCGCGAGCGCACGACTCCCCCGATCATCGAGCCCGAGGGCGGTGAATTCAGAGGCGCCGTCGAAGTACGCCTGAGTTGTGAGGCACCGGAGGCAACCATACGCTACACGACCGACGGCTCGGACGTCACATGGGGGAACTCCGTCATCTACTCCGCGCCATTTGTGCTGACATCCTCCACATGGCTGAAAGTGCGCGCCTTCAAGAACCCGCTACAAATGAGCTTGCAGGCCTCCGCACGTTTCAAGGTGACAAACCTGCCACCTGCCCCGGCCCCGGAAATCTCTCCCGATGGCGGGAGCAGCCTCGGGCCACAGCTCATCACCATCACGAGCTCTGTCGCTGACGGGCAAATCTATTACACGCTCGACGATACGGATGTGGACCAGAAGTCGATACGTTACGAAGGCCCCTTTTACCTGACGAGGACTGCCACCATCCGGGCGCGCGTCATGGACAGCAATACTCACAACCCAAGCCCGGAGGCACAGGCCGCTTTCAGCATCTTCCCGGTGCTCATGCCTGCGCCGCAAATCCTGCCCGACGGGGGCAAGTTCCTTGAGATCGCTACGGTGTCCCTCTCGGTGCCCGCTCCCGCCGCCACCCTGCGCTACACGACGGATGGCAGCGCTGTAACCGAGCAATCCCCGATTTATACAGCCCCCTTCACCCTCGTGGAGACAAGCACGCTGAAAGTGCGTGGCTACGGGGAGGGCTATCACCCAAGCCCAGAGGTCACCCGCGTAATCGTCGTGAGACGTGTTGGGGATGTTCAAAACGACAATCTGCACAGCGTCGGTGCAGGCGGCGAACACAGCGCTTTCCTGATGGCAGATGGCGAACTGCGCACAACGGGCCTGAATGTCCAAGGCCAGCTTGGCGACAATACTTTCGAAAACCACGTGGCTCCGGTCATTGTTGCCCAAAACGTGAGAGACGTCGCGACTGGCGCAGCGCACACTTTGTTTGTGACGACGGATGGTGTGTTGCACGGTATGGGCCTGAACACCAGCGGCCAGCTCGGTGACGGCACTTCCATAAACCGCAAAAGCCCCGTGGACATTTCTCGCAACGTCAGCCTCATCGCAGCTGGTGGCGCGCACAGCCTCTTTATCACCACCGAAGGGCAACTCTGGGCCGCAGGCCTGAACAATCATGGCCAACTTGGCGACGGCACCGCAGTGACACGCTTTGCTCCAGTGCGTGTAAGCGCGGGCGTAATACTCATCGCCGCAGGAGCGCACCACTCCCTCTTTGTCGATAGCACCGGGCGCCTCTACACCATGGGTCTGAATGACCACGGACAACTTGGCGACGGGACGGACATTAGCCGGAAAACCCCCGTGCTCGTGCTCATCCCTGAGCATGTCGCCGCCGTGGCCGCAGGGGACAACCACAGCCTTGTGCTCGGGATCAACGGTGTGCTCTATGCCATGGGCGGGAATGATTATGGCCAGCTCGGCAACGGCACATTTGTCGCCAGCCGCCAGCCGGTGATCGTCGCGGAACATGTCGCCGCCATCGCCGCCGGGGGTAACCATAGCGCGTTTATCACCGAGGACGGGCGTCTCTTCACCATGGGCCTCAACGATGCCGGTCAGCTCGGCGACGGGCACATAGCCAACAGCTCGCAGCCTGTGCAAATCGCGCAAGGCGTGAAAGCCGTCTCTGCCGGAGCTTCGCACACAATGTACGAGCTCAACGACGGGCGGCACTTTAGCGTAGGGCGCAACCAGAGCGGCCAGCTTGGCAGCGGCACCGACGAGAGCCTCGTCTTGCCCGGACAGATGCTCGTCCAACCTGCGACATCCACGCCGTACATCAGCCCGGATGGCGGGTTTTTCGAAGGTGCCGTCACGGTTTCCATCGTCAACGCCACTGGGGCCGACGGGGCCATCATCCGCTACACAACGGATGGCGGAAGCGTCACCGAACTTTCCCCGGTCTACACTCAGCCGTTTGCGTTGGTGCAAAACACTACGGTGCGTGCCCGTGCGTGGCTCGACGGTTGTGTCGCCAGCAATCAGGCGGAGGAGACTTTCTCAATACTCTTGCCCCCGGGCTACAGTGTTCCAGTGATCGTCACGCAGCCCGTCGCCCAGGTTGTCGGCATCGGCGGCTCGGCTTCATTTGAGGTCGTTGCCGAGAGCCTTCTGCCTCTCACCTACCAGTGGCGCTTCAACGGCGTGCCGTTACCAGGTGCCACCAGCTCTACTTTGCTCCTGCCATGGGTCGGCAGCGTGAACTTGGGCGAGTATTCGGTGGAGGTGACCAATAGCCTTGGTGCCGTCGTCTCCGAGAGCGCAACACTTTCGCTTCGTTCCACGCCGCGTATCACCTCGCAACCGCAATCCCTGCGCGTCGCACGCGGGCAGCAGGCCATTTTCCGTGTCGTCGCCACGGGTAACCCGTCTCCGACCTACCAGTGGTATTTCAACGGACTCCCAATCCCCGGAGCTGTCGGAAACTCGCACACAGTCATCGGTGCCGTGGGCGAAAATGCGGGGAGCTATATCGTGGCCATCACCAATGCCGCAGGCAGCGTCACCTCAGACGTGGCCGTGCTCACTGTGGACGCGCCGCCCGTCATCTATCGCCATTCTGCCGCCGACAGCTCCGGCTGGAAGGGCGGTACGGTTTCCTTCTTCACCGAAGCTTTTTCTCCGGATGGCAGCGACCTCTCCTACCAGTGGTATTTCAACGACTCGCTGATCCAAGGCGCCGTCGCGCCGATCTATACTGTCTTGAACCTCTCGGCAAAAAATGAAGGCGTTTATACCGTGAAAGTCTCCAATATCCGTGGCGATGTTTTCAGCGGGAAAATGCGCCTCGGCGTGCAGACCCCTGTCGCGCCCAAGATTCTTTATAACTTGCCCAAGACAGCCGAGGCAGGTTTGGGAGGGGCGCTCACACTCAAAATTTACGCCACGGGCCAGCCAGAGCCGCAATATCAGTGGCTCTTCAACGGCGAGCCCATAGAAGGCGCCACGAGTGCAAGCTATACTATCCAGGACATTACTGCTGCAGACGCAGGCAAATACTCTGTCGTCATCGTCAGCGGCCCCAAAAAAGTGACCAGCCGCGCGACGACGGTGAACATCATCATGCCGCCAGAAGTGACGCTCACGCCAGCTGGCGAAGTCGTCGCCCTAGCCTCCAAGGGGGCAAAGCTCACTGTCAAAGCCGTCTCAAACGGCAAGACCAAGCCATCCTATCAGTGGGTGAACGCTTCGGGTGATATCAAGGGAGCCAACAAAAACAGTTTTACAGCGAAGGCGGACGGCACTTACCGTGTGCGAGTCACCAACGGCGCAGGTTCTGTTCTCAGCGAAGAAGCCAGAGTCTTCCTCATCGCCCCACCCAAGATTGCCCGTTTCGACGCCAGTGCGACGACAGTCTCTCAGGGCGACGAGGTGAGCTTTACTGTCACGCTCAAGCCAGGCACAGGTACCCCCGTGAACTTGCGGTACATCTGGCTTTTCAACGGCAAGCCCATCGCGGATGCGCCCAACGCCCCCATCTTCACCACAGCTCCCACGCAGTCCGGGAAATATTCTGTGCGCGTTGAAAACGGAGCAGGGAAAGCCATAGGTAAGGCGACGAGTAGAATAATTAAGATTAATGTCAGCCCGAGACAGTCGTATTCAGGAGGAGGCAGTTTGATTTTGACTTCAGTTGGAAGCGGTTCGATAGAAGCAGGAATCATGAAAGTAGTAGGCGACTTGGTGTCCAGCAAAGTAGTAGGCGACTTGGTGTTCAGCAACTCTTCCCTGACTACGCTGTGTTTGGATGTTCAGGACACGAATTCTTCCGATTCACCCAGACCCGATATCTTCGGGAAAAATTTGGCACTTACGTCTCTTGTTTCTTCCGTGAGATTCTTTGAAGATATTAGGCTTACGTTCTACCCCCTCGTTTGGACGGGCGAGAATACGGCAACTTTATCCTACCACATTCATGACGTGAGTGGCACGATAGATCTATTATTAGAAAGGGGCGAGGTGTATCTCACTTTCCCTGAGGGAGTGGATCGCCATTCTCTGGCTGGAAATGAAGGTGAGTGCACCATTGTCGGAGAGCGCTTTCTTATCGGAGAGTCAGAACTCTTCGATGAGCGAGGCACCTTCTCAGTGATGAAATCACAACTTGGTGCTCTTATCCTGAATGTTTTCGAGTTCAACCAAGGTGTGGTCGAGCTCGAAAACTAAGCAGGGAACCGGACAGGACTTTCCTTGTCGGAGAGAGATCTCGGGTTACGGGCGACGTAGCCTGAAAAGGTGCTGGCACTCATACATGTTCCCTCATCCAAGACGCATATTCCTGGCATTTGTTTTTGCCAGCCTTGCTGGTTGCACAGTCGGCCCGGATTATCAGCACCCGGAACCTTTCTCGCCGCTCCCCGAAGCCTTTAAAGAAAAGGGGCCTTGGAAAAAACCTGTACCGCGGGACCACTTGCCAAAGGACGAATGGTGGAAAATCTACAACGACCCCGCCTTGAGTCGCCTCCTTTCTGCTGTCACGAAGGCCAGCCCTACCATTTACGCGGCCCTCGCCCGGCTTGACCAAGCGCGAGCTCTGGCAGGCATGGAGGCCTCAGCCTTTTCCCCAGGCATCTCAGGCAGCGCTTCCGCCGAGCGCGCCCGCCAATCTCCGGCAAAAAATCGTCCCGCCATTACGGTTAATTCGTTCTCCTTCGCTTTCGATTTGCGCTACGAGCTGGATCTTTGGGGGCGTGTTCGCAGGCTTGACGAGGCCGCTGTTGCCCGTGTCGCTGCCTCTGGAGCCGATTTTCACAACGTCCTTCTGTCCGTCCAAGCTGAGACGGCCCGCGCCTATTTCCAGTTGCGCACTCTTGATGCTGAGCGCGCTGTCGTGTTGCGCAACATAGACGGGCGCGCGAGATCCCTCGACTTTATCAAGCGCCGCCGAGAACTCGGGGCCAGCGATCGTCTCGACCTCTCGCTTGCCGAGACCGAGTTGGCCACTGCCGAGGGAGATCTGTTAGAGATCGACCGTCTCCGCGCCGCACGCCGTCACGAGTTGGCCGTTCTCTGCGGCACAAATCCATCCACTTTTTCCATCGACGAAAACGCCATTGCCGCGCGCACCGCACCGCCTCCAATCCCGGTCGGAATCCCGTCGGAGCTCCTTGAGCGCCGCCCGGACGTTGCCTCTGCCGAGCGTGCCCTCGCCGCCACCTGCGCGGATATCGGTGTCGCCTCGGCAGCGTTTTACCCGTCCATCGTCATCTTTGGCGCGGCAGGCTATGGCTCTTTTGATGTGGAGAGGGTGCTTGATTGGAGCAGCCGCCAGTGGTCGCTTGGCCCGGCGCTCAACGTCCCCATTTTTGATGGCGGGCGCAATATTGCCAACTTGCGCCGCGCCGAGGCCCTCCACGCCGAGGCTCTCGCTCGCTATCGCCAACAGGTGCTTGTTGCTTTCCAAGAGGTGGAGACTTGCCTTAGCGATCTTCAGTTGTTGGCAGGGCGCAGTGTCAAGCTGGAGCAAGCCGTTGCCTCGGGAAACCGCGCCTCGCTTTTGATGAACGAGCGCTACAAGCACGGAGCTGTTGCCTACAAAGATGTGGCAGATACAGAGCGCCTCGCCATTGCCAACGAACGCCTCGCAGTGCAAGTTCTTGGCCAGCAACTCGTCACAAGCGTCCTCCTCGTGAAGGCCGTTGGCGGGGGCTGGGCATCTGAGGCCCCGTTTGACGGAACAGGGCAGGATGCGCCTTAGATTAATCCGAGTAAAAAATCCTTTTTTCTCCTGCATCATGATACAACGCATCATCTTCGCCACGATAGCTCTCACCATTCTCGGCTTGGGTGCGCTCGCTTGGTATATCCCCAAGCAGCGTAGCGCCGCGCAAGAAGCTGCTCGTCAGGAGGCCACCGAACGCAAGAAGCGACCTGTGCCAGTTGTGCTTGCCAGGGCCGTCAGGCAGGACGTACCCATTTGGCTCGAAAACACGGGAACCGTTCAGGCCTACAACTCCGTCACGGTGCGCCCACGTGTCAGCGGCACGCTTGACTCGGTAAACTTCTCCGAGGGGCAACTCGTCGACAAAGACGATGTCCTCGCGCAAATCGATCCGCGTCCTTACCGTGCGGTTCTCGCTCAAGCCCAAGCCCGCAAGGTGCAAGACGAGGCTCAGCTTGCCCACGCACGTCGTGAGTTGGAGCGCATCAGCGCCCTTGTTAAACTCGACGCTGAGAGCCAGCGTCTCCTCGACCAGCAGCAGGCCAGCGTTACCCAGCTCTCCGCACTTGTTCAGGCAGATCAGGCCGCAATGGAGGCGGCTCAGCTTGACCTTGAGTTCACCACACTACGTGCGCCCATAGCGGGCCGCACTGGCTTTCGCCAGCTCGACGCGGGGAACACCGTCACCGCCAATCAAAGCACGGGTTTGGTCGTCATCACACAGTTGCAGCCCATCAACGTCGTCTTTTCCATGCCCCAGAAGCACCTTGCCGCTCTCCGCCCGATCATTAGCCCGGGCGGCAAGCCTTTGCCCGCGCAGGCTGTCATCGACGAGACGGGCGAGGTTGTCGGAGCGGGTGAGCTCAGTTTGCTCGATAACTCGGTGGATGTCTCCACAGACAATGTCCGCCTCAAAGCCACTTTTCCCAACGAGGATGCGGTTCTCTGGCCGGGACAGTACGTTTTGGCGCGCGTCTTGGTCAGCACTTTGAAAGGCGCCATCCTCGTTCCCGCCGAGGCGGTGAAGCCGGGTGTGGATGGCCCCATCGTTTATGTCGTTCGCCCGGGCAACACCGTGGAAATGCGCTCCGTCGTCCTTGGCCCGGAAGTGCGCCAGGGAAATCAAGTCGTCATTGAGACGGGAATTTCGGATGGCGAAGTCCTTGTTCGCGAAGGCCAAAATAAGTTGAAGACGGGCTCAAGCATTGAGGCGGCCAGGGATATGTCGGGCACCGCCGTTCCTGCCGCTGAAAAGATCTAATCCCAGCCTGCGTTTTATCGCCATGCCCCTCCTTCGTATTGAGAACCTGCGCGTTGGTTTTGACACCGAGGCTGGCCACCTTACCGCCGTTGACGGCATCTCGCTCGATGTGCCGCGCGGCAAGACGCTCGGCATCGTGGGCGAATCCGGCAGCGGCAAGTCAGTCACCGCCCTCGCCATCATGCGCCTTCTCCCCCAGCCTTCTGGGAAAATCACAGGTGGGCGCATTCTCTTTGACGGGCAAAATGACCTCGCATCCATGCCCCTCGACCAACTCCGCCGAATTCGGGGAAACCGCATCGGCATGGTTTTCCAAGAGCCAATGACGGCTCTCAACCCAGCGCACCGCATTGAGCGCCAGCTCATGGAGCCGCTCTTGCTCCACCTAGTCATCTCACGGGCCGACGCTCGCGAGCGCGCACGAGAATTACTCGCCAAAGTGGGCATTCCAGCCCCAGACGAACGCCTCCGCGCCTACCCGCACCAACTCAGCGGGGGAATGCGTCAGCGTGTCGTCATCGCTATCGCTCTCGCCTGCCAGCCCGATTTGCTCATCTGCGACGAGCCAACGACCGCACTCGATGTCACGATTCAGGCCCAGATTCTCGACCTCCTGAAATCACTCCAGCGGGAGGCGCGCATGACGGTTATCCTCATCACACATGACCTTGGCGTTATCGCTGAAAACGCCGACGAGGTGGCCGTCATGTACGCAGGACGCATCGTGGAGTGCGCCTCTGTCCGCTCGCTTTTCCGGGCCCCGTTGCATGCCTACACGCAGGCTCTCCTGCGTGCGATTCCCGCCCTTGATAGTGTGCCTAAGACACCGCTTTTCTCCATCGAAGGCATGGTGCCCTCTTTGTCTGAGCTGAAGCCTGGGTGTCGTTTCGCGCCGCGTAGCGGGCGGCCTTACACTGAGCAAGATCTCATGCAGCGCCCTCCCTACCTTGAGATCCGCCCAGGCCACTGGGTGGAGGCTTCACGTGTTTGCGTGGCAAACCTCCCGCCCTCGCAGACGATTCTGGCCTGACGCCCCATTCCTCCATGGCACGCCGCGCGCGACATATCATCTGTTCCATCCTCGGCCTGTTTTGCTTTGCGGCCACCCTCTCCGGTGAGCGTCTGCGTGTCGCCACTTTCAACACGCAAAACTACACCCTCGAATACCGTCCTGGCGGAGGAAATGGCCCAGTCCCCAAACCAGAGAGCGAGAAGGCCGCCATGCGTTTTCTCATTTGCGCCACGGCGCCGGATGTGCTCGCGCTTCAGGAAATTGGTGGCACAGCTTTTGTCGAAGAACTGCGGCGCGACCTTACCCGCGAGGGCGCCAGCTATGCCCACGTCGCTGTGCTCAATAGCCCGGATAAAAAACGCCAGCTGGCAATCCTCTCCAAAAAACCTTTCAAAAAAGTACTGCGCCACGACAACATCCGTACCCACTATATGGGCAAGGATGATGTGGTGCTCCGTGGCCTTCTGGGCGTTGTGCTCAGCACAACAGAAGGCGACTTTACCTTCTACACAGTGCACCTCAAAAGTCGCCTCTCCAAAGCAAAATCCGGCGACCAGCAATCTGCTGCACAACGTCTGGCCGAAGCCGTCGCTATCTGCTCCATTTTAAACAAGGCGCACGCATCCAACCCCAGTAAAACGCTCGCCCTTATCGGCGGTGATTTCAACGACTCTTCGCGCAGCAAGACGGTGCTTCGATTTTCCGACGAGCACCAGCTCCCCCCCTTTTCACCTCTTTATGCCGGAGATTCTCGCAACGAGACTTGGACTTACCGTAACCTGCGTGACGATTTTTACGATCGCTCAGATTATTTCCTCGCCACTCCATCCCTTGCTCAGCGTGCCCGCGAAAGAGCCCGCATTGTTGACCTGCCAGCCTCCGTCAACGCCAGCGACCACCGCATGGTCTACGTGGACTTGGAATTTCGAAAAAACACAAAGTGAGCTTCTTCACAGGCCGTAAAAAATGTCACGCCATTTCCACCTAAGGGCTGCTTTTGTCTTCGAGCAGGTATTCGGCAATTTCGCAATATCACGTCTCTTCTGAGCCAGCCCACAGAGTGCGCCCGATGACGTAGCTTTCTGCATACGCCTGATAGAAATTAAATAGACCACAACAGGTCTAATGGGCGAAACGCTTTTAACGTCGACAATCAGGAATCGAGATGCAAGGGCTCTGACTGTGGAAAGCCAGAGCGGCTGGGCATGCTTTAGCGAGGTACTCCTCATCGTGGAAGGGATGTGATGTTGCTTTCCGAAAGAGGTGACGTGGCATAAATGTCACATTCTTTTTCTCTTGCATTCCATGATGGATTCTCCTTGTTGCACCCTACTATGTATAGCCCCAAGGTCAAGTGTGTCATCATGGGCGGCGGTCGCGGTACGCGTCTCCATCCACTCACTCATTCGCGTTGCAAGCCAGCTGTCGCCCTTGGAGGGAGTTACCGGCTGGTGGATGTTCCCATCAGCAACTGTCTTAACTCGGGGTTCAACCAGATCTACGTGTTGACACAATTTAATACTGCGTCTCTGCACAGGCACATCCAGCAGGCTTATCGCTTCGACCGCTTCAGCAAGGGCTTTGTGGACATTCTTGCCGCTGAGCAGACGATGGAGAAAGAGGCTTGGTATCAGGGCACGGCTGATGCCGTTCGCCAAAACATCCACCACTTTCACATTGGGGATGAGGATATCGTCGTCATCCTCTCCGGGGATCAGCTTTTCCGCATGGATTTGCGCGCCTTCGTGGAGCAGCACACGGCTAGCGGGGCTGACCTTACCATCGCGGCTAAGGCCATGCCTGCCCCGCAAGTTTCGGCCTTTGGCGTTATGCACGTCAAGGACAATGGCGAGGTCATGGAGTTCGTCGAAAAGCCCACCGATGCCAGTGACATCCAGCCGCTCGTCATTGGGAGGAATTTGCGTGCGGCGATCAAGGACGCGAGTGACACGCCGTATTGCCTCGTTTCCATGGGCATATACGTCTTCACGGGGCGTGTTCTCAAGCAGGCGCTCGCCAATTCGATGACGGATTTTGGCAAGGAAATCATCCCTTCGCTTCTCGGTTCGCACAAAATCAGCGCCTTCATTTTCGATGGCTACTGGGAGGACATCGGGACGCTCCGTTCTTTTTGGGAGGCCAATCTGGCACTCACCGACCCGCTCCCGCCGTTCAATTTTTTCGACGACGAGCATCCCATTTATAGCCACACGCGCAACCTCCCGCCCACGAAGCTCAACAAGGGAAGTCTCGAACGTGTCGCGCTCTCCGAGGGCGGCGTCATTTCCGAGGCCACTCTTTACCGCTGCGTCATCGGCATACGTTCTGTTGTGCGTGAGGGAGCGTGCATGCGAAACGTTGTCATGCTTGGGGCGGATTTTCATGAGGAGGAAAAAGATTTTGAGGAGAATGTCCGCTTGGGGCGTCCGCACGTCGGCATCGGGCGTGGCGCCATCCTCCAAAATGCCATCATCGACAAAAATGCCCGCATTGGCGACAACGTGCGCCTTTCGCCCCAAGGCGTCGAGGAGAAGTGGGAGGACAGCAGCTTCTTTAAGCGGGATGGTGTGCTCGTCATTAAAAAAGGGGCCATTGTTCCCGCTGGCACCGTCCTTGGCCAAGTAGAATAAAACCGTCTGCTCGCGTCATGAATTTTCGCAAGACGATCCTGCACCTCTTTGTTGGCGCGTTGCTCGCGGTGCCCTTCTTGCTCGGTGCCCAAAGTCTTTTTGATTCCAGCGGGCGCGACCGCTTCCGCCGTTCGCGGAACGAGATTGACGCCAGCCGCGCTCTGCAAAACACGGTAAAACCCGCTATAAATTTGCCCGTCGGCGAAATCATCTGGGTGGACGATTCGGGGAAATATGCCGTCGTCTGGCTCAACACGACGGCAAGCGTAGCACTGCCTGAGGGCAGCATTTTGCGCACGCAGGAACGCCCCTCCAAGCCCGCTTCTGTGCGACTTCAGGGGACTGCCGCCGTGCTTGCCGCTACACCCCAGACTGTCATGCTCAGGGTAATCCGCCATCGCGCCCGACAGCGTGCTGTTGGGGTGCGCATTGACAGCGGTGAGGTTAGGCTGGGGGAGATTATCACCCGCGCCGCTGTTCTTTGATGGACGCGAGCACGCCAGTAATTGCTTGGCGCACAGCCTGAGAATTCGCGGGAAGAATTTGTTTCTTCACGGGGAGATTTTTCAGATGCTCCAGAATCGGATGCGTGGGGCGCAGGCCGGTGGTTTTCATGATGGCTTCGGGGAACTTCGCCGGATGAGCTGTTGCAACAACCACGCTTCGCACGTCTTGGCGCACTGAGGCGAAGGCGCAGGCTGTGTGTGGGTCAGCGAGGTAGCCAGTTTCCTCGTGAACGTGCTGGATGCTTCTCTCAATGCCCGCATCGTCACAAGAGGCCGTGCGCAATATTCCCCCACAGAGTTTTTCGGGGCTGCCCAGCGAAAAGGAACCCTCGCTCCTCAGCTTTGCCATCAGAGCGGCGACGCGGATACTGTCACCCTCGAGATGCCACCAGAGCCAGCGTTCGAAATTGGACGCTTGCTGAATATCCATTGATGGGGCGAGACTTGTCGACACCTTGCCTGGGTGATATTCGCCTGTCTGGAAAAACCGTGCCACGACGTCGTTGGCATTTGTCACTACGCAAAAGCGCAAGCCTGGGACGCCCATCCGCGAAAGCATCCAGCCCGCGAGCACGTTGCCAAAATTGCCCGTGGGCACGACGAACTCAAGTGGCTCTGTCTCGCTCGCGCCCAGCTTGAGGGCGGCATCAAGGTAGTAGATGCACTGGGCGAGAATGCGCGCGATGTTGATGGAGTTCACGGCGGTGAGTGCGTGTGTGTGGACAAAATCCGTGTCGCCGAAAATTTCTTTCACGATGGCCTGCGCATCGTCGAAGCTGCCGTGAATGGCCAGTGGGTGGACAAGGGGTGAACCCGTTGTCGTGATTTGTCGCTCTTGCAAAGGCGCGATACGCCCTTCGGGGTAGAGGATGAAACTATGTACATCCGGTTGCCCAAGTACTCCGTAAATGGCGGCGGAGCCTGTGTCTCCCGAAGTCGCTCCGAGGATGTGGACGGGTTGTCCACTGATGCGGATGTGCCTCCCGTAAAATTGCCCAAGCAACTGGAGCGCGAAATCTTTAAAGGCAAGCGTCGGCCCATGAAAGAGCTCCATGACGTATAGCGGCACCTTGTCTGTATCCAGCGGGATGAGGGGGGCGGGAGAAGTCGGTGTTGGGAAAGTGGCGTAGGCACGTTGAACACAGCCCGCCAACTCGCCGGATGGGATGTCGGTCGCGAAAAGAGAAAGGAACTCTTGGGCGAGGGCGGCGTAAGGCAAGCCGCGCCATCCCGGGAGATGCTGGGCAAGGGGGGGAAGGCGCTCCGGGACAAACAAGCCGCCATCGCCGGCCAAGCCTTGAATGACGGCCTCGCCAAAGCTCAAAGTATCTCCTCCGCGCGTGCTGATGAAATTCATGCCGCCGCAGGAAAGGACGGAACTTTTGTGGCACAACACCTAATGCGCCCGGCGCGAAGGAAATGCCCCAGCCAAAGGCTCGTGGCTTGAAAGAGCCTCAGGCCGTGCTACGTGGATGGAGGATGCACCAGCCAGCCTTTTGCCGACTTCGTGCGCGAACACACCGGGGCCTCTGTGCAAGTGGCCAAACGCAGCGAGCTTCACACCCTCGCGGTGATCCCCAAGTGCCGGGTTGTCGAACGTACCCTCTCCTGACTGGAGAAACGCCGCCGTCTCTGGAAAAACTGCGAACGCAAGCTCTCCTCCTCCCTCGCCATGATCCGCCTCGCCTTCATCTCCCTCTTCCTCAGAAGATCTTAAACGGGTTCTTACTCCCTTTGCGCCACGTCGCCCAGAAACAGAAAAAGAAATTCTACCAGCATCGGTATGCTATTTGCGGATAAGCTCTAATGATTTCTTCGGTCGGGCACACGCATGGATACCGCATCGAGATGCTTCTCCTCGATAATGTCGCCAATGCCCGCCACGGAGGAAGGTCACGTCCC
>JAITHA010000042.1 GCA_031280235.1 Puniceicoccales bacterium
CAGAAGACGAACCAGAGCATGACGCCGGCATTGCCGGCGGCGGTAGTTGCGAGCCACCCCGCGCGCTTGTCGGCGGGATTTGGCGTGGCGGAAGCCACATAATCAGGGAGTTGAGCCATGTGAGTTTTTTCCTTTTAGGGTGTGATTGAGAGTTGGAGGTGTGTCAGTCCATATTGCATGACCCCATGCAACGAGAGCGCAAAGGTGAGTCTGCCGCGATGCTTGTCAAACATGGATATGGGTTGCCACAGCAGCAACTACACCCCTGCCGCGCCGCCGCGCACCGCACGGGCCGCCGCCATCGCTTCAAGTTCCACAACCATCTCTCTCCATGCAAAACGCCCTTGAACAGCGCGCAGATTTTGGCGCAGCTGCCCCAGCGCGACATCATCGCCAAGCAAGCGCAAGGCATCCGCTGTAAAGGCCTCCAAGTCGCCTTGGGCGACGAGGACGCACGCTCCAAGATCTTTCAAAAAACGCGCGTTGGCCTCTTGGTGATTGTCTGCAGCAAATGGGAACGGCACGAGAACGGAAGGCAGTACACAGGAGATAAACTCAGCAATGCTACCCGCTCCAGAGCGCGAAATGACGAGGTCCGCTGCCGAAAGCGCCTCGGGCATCTTATCGCAGAAAGGAATGAAGCGCACGAGAGCATGGCCGCCCTGCTCCGCCAACGCCGCCCCAAGGGGCTTGCCCGGGCCCGTCACGCACAACACATGGATACCCGCGCTGGCAAAGGCCTCCAAATGGCGCCTTACCCAGTCGTTCAGCGGCGACGCGCCTTGGCTGCCGCCGAGCACAAGCAGTAGTTTCCCCGTCCCGGGAAAACCAATCGCGCGGCGCGCTTCCTCCCGCGCCAACTGCACAAACTCGCGGCGCACAGGAAAACCAGCATGACGGACCACCCCACTACGCACGCCCTCCAGCCCTACCCCGGGCGGAAGCCACACACGCGCAGCGACGCGAGACAACAAACGGACAGCCTTGCCCGGCACACAGTTGGCCTCATGCAACACGACGGGGACGCCCCCCAAGCGACAGGCCAGCGTCGGCCCAAACGTAAGAAAACCACCAAAGCTGACAAAGACCGCCGGGCGACGCCTCAATACCAGCCTGAGCGCAAAACACACAGCCATGGCCTGACTAAATAAAAAACGCAAAAGCCCAAATGGCGTCTTAATAAACCCGGCGCCCGGCGCCCGGCAGAAACAAAGGCTAGGATATTTCTCCAACAAACGCGCATCGACACTCTTGCGGCTGACAAGCAGGAGACACTCGTGCCCGCCCTCAAGCAGGGCCTCCGCCAACGCAATACCGGGCGTGAGATGCCCGCCAGTCCCTCCGCATGCAATGATGAACAAGCTCATGAGTTTCTACACACAGCAAGAGTGGGCGCTTCAGGACGGACTCGGCGCCACAGGCAATTAACGATAAGGCCCACCAAGGTGTACATGACGACCAAGTTCGAGCCGCCGTAGCTAACAAAAGGAAGCGACATACCTTTGGTAGGCAACAAACCCGTGGCTACGCCCATATTTATAAGTGCTTGGAATACAATAAAAAGCGACGCGCTAATACATACATAAGTGTGAAAAAGATTCTGCATCCGCTTCAAGGACAACAACACCGTGCTAAGAAAAGCAAAATAACCCAACACCACAAGAGACGTCACCACGAGGCCTAGCTCCTCGCCAATGATGGCAAAAATAAAATCTGTATGCGCCTCCGGAAGATATTTGCGCTGCTGGATTCCGTTTCCCAAGCCCACGCCATCCCAGCCCCCGCAAGCAAAAGATAAGATGCCCTGCCAAAGCTGGTGCCCCTCAGAAGAACGCGTCCCCTCCGGATCGGCAAAAGATAGGACGCGATCCAAACGATTTCGCCAGTGGTAAACAACATAGGCCATGCTCCCTACTGCCAGAGATACAGTGGGAAGCAGATAACGCTTTCGCACACCCGCAATCCAAAAGAGCAAGAAGCCCACAAGGGCACACAAACAAGTCGTACCCAAATCGCTCTCCACGACAATCAAGCCACAGACGACCCCCAATATGGCCAACGGCCCCACGAAGGCGCGCCAAAATTTTCTGCCCTCTTCCGTCACGGGCATAATCCAAGGGAAACCTTCTTTCCTCTTTTTCATCCAAAAAAGTCTTCTCGGTGACAATGTGTCCCAAAACGCCCCCCCTGGGCACAGGTAACTCTGTGTATCGGAAAGATAATGCGCGAGCAACAGCACCAAGGCCACCTTGGCCACATCCGAGACTTGGATAAGGAAAGAAGGCAACCGCAGCCACCGCGACGAGCCATTCATCTCATAGCCACCAAGGCTCTTGTGAAGCACTGCAAACAGGCCCACGCACACGACCACATAAAACACCCAAATCCCATACCGGATGTACTTCTTCTGGTTGTCGAGCGGCACAACACACGCGCAAAGAAAAAAAACAAGGGCGATGGGGAACCACTTCGCTTGCTGTTTGAGCCCACGCAGAGCATCCGGTCCGGGCAACACAGGCCCTTCCACTCGCGCAACACCCAACTGGGGCGCAGAGGGAGCGAGCTCTTGGGAAACGGCTCCCTGCACAACTCGCACCTGCGGGAGCTTCACCTCCGGTTTTTTCAGCACGCGCACATCTGCATTCGTCAACACCAACAACCCGAGCCCCGTGAGCGCCAACGGGACGCCGACAACAAAAATCATCGACAGCCAAAACATGGGCAAACCCCAGCGCGCTTCCCGTTGGGAATGCACCCCGCCTCCGGCCGACTCTCCACCGCCCCTTTCTGCGTGCATAACGCGGCTTCTCGCAAGAAGACGAAAAGCTGTCACGCGAAAATTAGGGATTGTGCACCCAAAATGCGGACATTTTTGAGAAGGCATGCAAATTTCCATCGGGAGCGACCACGCAGGCTATCGCCTAAAAAGTGCCATTGCCCAACACTTGAAAGCACAGGGGCATGAAATCCTCGACCAAGGCACCCACGGCGAAGCGGCTGTGGACTATCCAGACTTCGCCCAAGCTGTCGCCCACGATGTTGCCTGCGGAAACACGCCCCTCGGCATCCTCGTCTGCTCAAGCGGCATCGGCATCTCCATCGCCGCCAATAAAATGCCCGGCATCCGAGCTGCCCTGTGCATGAACGAGGACATGGCAGAATTCTCAAGACGCCACAACAACGCCAACATCATCTGCCTCGGGCAAAAATACATACCTGAGGAAATCGCGCAAAAACTCGTGGACATCTTTCTCCGCACAGATTTCGAGGGCGGGCGCCATCAATTGCGCGTTAAAAAAATCGAGCCCGGCACCTCAAAGACATCAGGCGCATATACCCTATGTCAATGAATGCAACCGACTTGCAAACCTCCTAAACACAGGCCTCGCATTTCTTCATTGGCCTTCACAGCAAGGCGGGGCATTTTCTCCGCCAACCATGCAGCGCTTCGCCTTTGCACCCGCAAAAATCAATCTCCTGCTCGCCATCACAGGGATACGCCCGGATGGTTTTCACTCTCTCACAAGCCTCGTCGCGCCAATTGGCTTGGGCGACATGCTTTGCCTTTCCCCTTCCAGGGAAATTGGCGCGGGCGACGTCCTCGAGTGCGATTCTCCCAGCGTACCGACCGACTCATCCAACCTCGTGCTGAAAGCAGCCGCAATCTTCCGCAAACATTTTCCTGCCCTGCCCGATGTATATTTTATTTTAAAAAAACGAGTGCCCCACGGCGCTGGCCTTGGCGGTGGCAGCTCGGATGCGGCCTGCGCCCTGCGCCTGCTCAACGAGTTCACGGGTTACCCCTTTTCCAACACACAACTCGCCACACTGGCCGCAACGCTCGGGTCTGACTGCCCCCTGTTTCTCGAAAACAAGCCCGTCGTCATGCGTGGGCGCGGCGAGCAAATCGAACCCTTGCCCGACGAAGCCGTGGCAGCCCTGACCGGGCGGCGCCTGCTACTCTTTAAACCCATCTTTGGCGTATCGACAGCCGAAGCCTACGCAGCGATGAAGGCAGCGGGTGGCGCCGAATATCTCGCACCAGCCGAGGCCGAAGCGCGTCTGGCAGCCTGGCTGGCTGCACCACGCCACAACCCGCTGCCCCTGCTCAACAACATGGAAGGCGTCGTCTTCAGAAAACACCTCGCTCTGCCAGTATTGCTCGAGCAATTGCAGGCAGATTTTGGCCTCGCACCTCGCATGAGCGGGAGTGGGAGCGCATGTTTCGCCTTTCTGCCAGCCGACATTGAGACCGCCCCCATTGAAGCCCGCATTCATGAGGCTTGGGGTGAGGCGGCCTTCGTTGGCGAAACAACGCTGCTTTGAGTTTTTTCCTGTTCAACGCCCCGCCAAAGCTTTTGTTGACACCCACCATGAGCGCAAACATCCCTCGCTTCACTCTCCAAGACCAAGTCGCCGTCGTCATCGGTGGCACTGGCGAGCTTTGCGGCGCAATTGCCGAGGCCTTTGCTGGGTACGGCGCCCGCGTCGCCCTCGTCGGGCGCAACCAGGAAAAAGCCGCAAACCGCATTGCCCGGATCACGGCCTCGGGCGGAGCAGCTTGGTTCGAAAACGCCGATGCCGACAACAAGGCTTCACTGGAAGCTCTGCTGGCTCGCGTAGTCGCCAAGGAGGGCCGCGTGGACATCCTCGTCAACGGCGCAGGCGTCAACTCTGCCACGCCATTCCTCGAAATAAGCGAGGAAGAGTTTGAGCGGATTTTTCGGATAAACGTAAAAGGTGTTTTTTTGGCCTGTCAGGTTTTTGGCCGCTATTTTTTGGAAAGCAAAATCCCGGCGAGCATCATCAACATCGGTTCGGAATCGGGCCTCGTGCCCCTGTCGCGAGTATTCACCTACTCTGCCTCAAAAGCCGCCGTGCACAATCTCTCCAAAAACCTCGCCCGCGAGTGGGCACCGCTCGGGATACGCGTAAACACGCTTGTGCCGGGATTTTTTCCAGCAGAGCAAAATCGGAAAATTCTTCAGCCTGAGCGCATTGAGCGTATCATGGCACACACACCTGCCGGACGCTTCGGAGAAGCTTGGGAACTGGGCGGGGCCGCGGTTCTCTTGGCATCCAGCGCATCAAGCTTTATCTCTGGCGCAGAAATCGTCGTAGACGGCGGCTACGCGGCCATGACAATCTGAAAAGCGTTTTTGTGCAGAGAATTCTACAACGCTGCAATTGTCCCCTTAAAAAATTTCTATTCCCCACACCGCCTTTTCCCATGTGCATTCCATCGCTTCTTATGTGCGTAACAGCGCCTTGCTCCGCTCGTTAGAAAAATTGCTTGCTTGAATTTTCCCTGAAAATCTTTGGCAATATTTTCCCGCTGTAAAAACAAAATGCCGTTCTATTTATCTCCGGAATCACCAGACGCTCTGCTCTCTAAACAACTTGGAGTGTTCCCGATAATTTTTTGTGGAGCATTGTTTTTTACACGCGATGTTTCTGTTCAATAATTCTCTTCCTTTCGCGAGAAAAATATTCTTGCGGTGCGCCCAACACGTTTGCCGCAGGACTCTGCCTATTGTTTGTGTCCGCTATTTGCATTCATCGCGTTAGCATGTCTTTCGAGCTGCGGTAAGCGGATTTTTCAGGTTTTCACTTGAAGCTTTTGAGAGGCTGGCTTCCCTCCCCCCTGCAAAATCTCACCCCTGCCCGTTGCCCACGCTGAGCCATTTTTAGTCCCTTTTCACATTCTTTCCATGTCTCCTGAAACATCTTCTGCCGCCGATTCGACAAGCACACTTCCCTCCATCTGGAGAGTTACCAAGCGTGACGGACGCGTTGTTCCGTGGAACCGTGCCCGCATTGAGCGGGCTGTCCGCAGCGCCCTCGCCAGTGTCTCCCAAGCCGAAGGTTGGCAAGACCTCCCCAGTTTCGGCCTCGATAAAGCGACGTGCGCCCTCGCCGCACAGGTAGCCACCGCTGTGGAAGTGCAGTTCGCCACCAGCCTCGACGCCGGGCAGGCACCTGGAGTCGAGCAAGTGCAAGATGCCACCGAGCGTACCCTCGCCACCTTCGGGCAATTTGCCGCAGCCAAGGCCTTCATCCTCTACCGGGCGACGCAGAACAAACTGCGCACCGACACGGCGAGCAAACCTAACGGTCTTCAGGACTACATCGCCGTCTCCAAGTACGCCCGCTACCGGGCTGACCTGCATCGGCGCGAAGTGTGGCCTGAGTCCGTCATCCGCGTGGCCGCGATGCACAAGGCCCGCTTCGCCTGGGTGGACCAACAACTGAGCCTTCCCATCGAAGGCGGGAAGCCCTTCTCGGCGCAAATCGACGAGGCCTTTGCCATGGTGGGTCATCGGCGTATCCTACCCAGTATGCGCAGCCTGCAATTTGGCGGAGCCGCCATCGAGAAAGAGGAGGCACGCATGTTCAACTGTGCCTTCACCCACATCAACCGCATCGAGGCTTTTTCGGAAACACTCTGGCTGCTCCTCTGCGGTACGGGAACGGGCTTCTCCGTGCAAACACGCCACATCAACGAGCTGCCTACCTTCCCAACACGCGCAGCCGACGATGACCTGCCCGTCGTTCACTATCGCGTAGGCGACACTATCAAGGGCTGGGCAGACGCGCTCGACATCCTCCTGCGCTCCTACTTGCAAGGCACTCTCATCGAGTTCGACTACTCCGGCATCCGCCCCAAGGGTGACCCCCTCGTCACTTCCGGCGGCAAAGCACCAGGACACGTGCCACTGCGGCGCGCTTTGGAGAACATCCGGCAAATCCTCAGCAGAACAGCGGGCCGCCGTCTTAAATCCATCGAGGCCTACGATATCCTCATGCACGCCGCGAAAGCCGTCCTCTCCGGAGGCATCCGCCGCAGCGCCACCATCTGCCTTTTCAGCGCAAACGACGAGGAAATGATGTGCGCCAAAACGGGCACTTGGTACGTGGACCAGCCACAACGCTCGGCCTCCAACAACTCCGCCGTCATCAACCGCCACACCACGCCCCGCGACGTCTTCCTCGCGCTCTTCGAGAAACAAAAGGAATTCGGCGAACCTGGCTTTTACTTCGTCGAAAATGAAGACTACGGCGCCAACCCCTGCGTCGAAATAGGCCTCGCCCCATTCGCCGATTTGCGCGATGAGACGGAAATCTCCCGCCTGCGCGAGCTGGGCCACGAGGGGCCGCTCACCCTCGGCCAACGCGTTCACGGCTGGCAAATGTGCAACCTCACAACCATTAACGCCGTAGCCTGCCGCACCGCCGAAGATTTCTACGCCAGCTGCCGCGCTGCCGCCCTCATCGGCACCCTGCAAGCATCCTACACGCGAATGCCCTATCTCGGGCCCGTTTCCCAGTTCATCAACGAGCGCGAATCCCTCCTCGGCGTTTCCATCACAGGCATCCTGGATAATCCGGAGCTGATGCTCAACCCACAGGTGCTCGAAACCGGCGCTACCGAAGTCAAAAAGGAAAATGCCCGTGTCGCTGCCATCATCGGCATCCCCGCCGCTGCCCGCACCACCTGCGTCAAACCCGAAGGCACCGCCTCCCTCTTGCTCGGCACCTCCAGCGGCATCCACCCACACTACGCCAAGCGCTACTTCAGGCGAGTCCTCGCCAACCGCCTCGAACCCGTCTATCAGCACTTCAGGGCCAACAATCAGAACATGACGGAGCGCAGCGTCTATAACGCCAACGACGACATCATCACCTTCGCCTTGCAAGCACGCCACGACGCCATCGTCCGCAATGACATCAGCACACTGGATTTCCTCAAATACGTCCGCCTTGTGCAACAACACTGGGTATGCTCAGGGCGCGCACACGAACGTTACAACCCAGGCCTCCAACACAACGTCTCCAACACCTGCGTCGTCCACGAAAACGAATGGGACGACGTCGCCAGCTTCATTTGGGAAAACCGCACCTACTTCTCCGGCATCGCCCTCCTCCCACACACGGGCGACAAAACCTACGCCCAAGCTCCCTACGAAGCCGTGACCACAGAAGCAGACCACATCCGCTGGAATTCACTGCACTACACCCCGGTGGATTACACCACAATGGAGGAAAACACCGATAACACCTCCCTGAAAGAAATCGCCGCATGTGCCGGCGGCGCGTGCGACCTCGTGTAGGGCTGCCACCGCCCGCATCAATCCAGGCTACGACTGTTTTCCCGCCCAATGCTCTACTACCTAAAGAACCTTGAAACCTTCTGGGGGCCCTTCCGCCTCTGCGAATACCAGACCGTGCGCGCCGTGATGGCAGGCCTCACCGCTCTGTTCCTCGGGTTTCTCATCGCCCCGCTTCTCTTGCAACGCCTCCGCAAGATCGTCCAGTACGAACGCAGCTCCGAACTCATGGGAGAACTGGCCAAACCCAGCGGCAAAGTCCCCACAATGGGCGGCATCATCATCCTCGTGCCCGCCCTCATTTCTGCCCTGCTATGGATCCCGCTCAACACCTACGTCATCACCGCCCTTATCGTTTACCTCGGCATGAGTCTCGTCGGCTGGCTGGATGACTACCTGAAAGTGAAACGCAAGAACAGCGACGGCCTCTCAGGAGGTGCCAAAATCGTCGGCCTGCTCCTCGCCGCCATCGCAGGTATCGCCCTCCTGCTCGCCATGCCAGAGACCCGCACCAAAGCCATCGAGCTGTGGCTCCCCTTCGTGAAAACCGCCGTCTTGCCTCCCGACACATGGCCATTCTGGCTCGCCGCCGCCTTCGCCACCTTCTTCTTCTGCCTCGTCACCATCGGCTCAAGCAACGCCGTCAATCTCACCGACGGCATAGACGGCCTGGCCATCGGCTGCGTCGTCTCTACAATCCTCACCTTCGGCATCGTCGCCTACCTCGCCGGGCACATGAAATTTGCCGCCTACCTGCAGATCAGCTACGTCCCAAGCGTCGGAGAACTGGCCGTCCTCACAGCAGCAATACTTGGAGGATGCCTCACCTTCCTCTGGTATAATGCCTCGCCCGCCGAAATTTACATGGGAGACATCGGCGCCCTGGGCCTCGGCGGTTTCATCGGCGCAATCGCCTTCATGACAAACCACCCTGTATTGCTCATCATCGTCGGCGGGATATTCGTCCTCGAAGCCGCCTCCGTAATCCTCCAACGCAGCTACTACAAATACACCAAAAAACGTAGCCCTATCGGGCAAGGCATTCGCCTCTTCGCAATGAGCCCCCTCCACCACCACTTCCAAAAACGCTCCACCAACAAATGGGCAGACACTAAAATCGTCATCCGATTCTGGATTCTCTCCCTCCTCTGCGGCATCGCCGGGCTTATCTCCCTGAAATTGCGCTGAAGCCGTTTTATCAACACGGCGTCCTGCGTTTGGAAACCGGCAGTCCCCTGACGAGAGCTGCCGCCCGATTGCGACAGCAAACAAAACGTCGTTCTCTGGCCTAAAATCCCGTGACGATTCCCCCTTGGAACAGGGGAGCGCCAATTGCCAACAGGATATTTCATCCTCTAGTTTCCGCGCCACGATTTTTCCGTTTTTCCTGCAGTTTTTTCATGTCAATTCCAAAAAAACGTACGAGACTTGATGCTATGAGAGCTCTTCGTTATTCCATTGGCCTTCTCGTGTTGTCTGCTGCCTTGTTTTCGAGTACCCAAAGCGCTTTGGGAGATGAGCCAGACAAGCAAGCCAAATCCGGCAGCACGACAATTTCCGTGCATGCGACGATTCCGTCCGAAGTGGCCCCGATACCACTGTTCCTCTCTGGGACACTTAGACAAACCGTCACCGTCTCGCGAACGTCGCTTGCCCTCGAAGCGCGTTTTGACGCAAGCGTGCTCCAAGGTGAGGCTTCGCGCCTCACACTCGAACTCGTTGCCGCCGATGTCGTGGAAAACATCACTGGCGAAAACGTGCTCGCCTGGGCCGTGCGCACCACGAACGAGCGCCGCACGTTTCTCGACATCAGCACGCGAAAGCCTGTGAAAAAAGGTGAGCCTTTTAACGCTGTCATTTCCGTTGAGAAAAAAATCGCCCCCGGTGCCGAGACCCGGTTTTCCGTTCCTCTGTTCGGCGCGTCTGGCGAAGAACACAGCGCGTTTTCCGGCACCTTGCGCCTCATAGGGGCAAAGTCCGCCGAGAGCGGCACACATTTCAAAGTTGTTTCAAGCAAAGCCTTCCTGCCGCTTGGTGACGCGTTTTCGCCGACTGGCACAGGCGAGGTCACCTTCCAATGGGACTCTGCACAGCGCCCCGAGCTGGACGTGTTCGTTGGCGTCCCTGTTGAGGCGGTCTCGATGGAAAACAACACGCTCCACGGAAAACTCTTCGACGAGCGCATTCTCACTTTTACGCTTTCCACCACCATCGTCGTGCGCGAGGCCGGGGCAAAAATCCCGCTTCTGTCAGGTGACGCCGCAGTGAGCGATTTTCAGGGAGCCAAGGGGCTCCTGCTTGCCGCCCATCCCACGCTCCCCGGGAGCAAGCGCCCAGGTTATCTGCTGTCCTGCCAGCGTGTGGGCGCTTTTCCAATAAAGCTCCAATTCGAGGCCAAGCTCATCCGTGAAGGCGACATCACGCGTGTTGATTTCGCCATCCCTGCCGCACAGATCATTCCATTCGCACTCGAGGGGTTCCCGGAAGATGTGCGGTTCGCGCCGCAAGCCGGGATCATTACGGCCAAGCCAGAGGCCGCCGCGCATTTCCTAGGTTTCCTGCCGATGACAGGGCAAGCCGGATTCGCGTGGATGCGGCGTTCTGCCAATGCTGACGCTGCGCAGTCCTCGCGTCTCTTTTTCACAAGCGAGGAAACGACCGAAATTTCCGTCCGCCCGGGCTTGCTACGCCAAGTCGCGCACTTCCGCTATCAAATCCTCCAAGGCAAATTGGACACACTGCGCTTCGCACTCACCGGGCCTGGCGAGATTCTGCGCGTTACCGGCCAAGACGTACTCTCGTGGAAAATCGAAGAAACCGAAAAAGGACGGGGAGAAACCACCGCAGTGCGCGCTCTCATTGTGCATCTCGCCTCTCCCAAATCCGGCGGCTACGCGCTCTCTGTCGATGCACAGACGCCACTCGGCAATTTTCCCGTCTCCACCACGCCGCTTGGCATCGCCCCTCAAGACGGCGTGCGCCACGGCGGTTTCGTCCTCGTGCACAACGAGGGTGCCGTCCGCCTCGAAGTGTTGCCGCAGCAAGGCCTGACGCAAGTTGCACCCTCTCTTTTCCCAGAGAAGAAAAAGTTCCCCGAAGACATCCAGCGTTTCGTCTACCGCGTCGCCAACGCCAGCACCAGCATGAAGATCCACGCCGCCAACGTTTTGCCCGAGACATCCGTGTCCTTGCTTGCGCTCTACCAAATCACAGAGAATGACCTATTCATCGACGTTGAGATGGAGCTGGATGTGCGCGAAGCGCCGCTGCCCGGCTTCACACTGCGCATCCCGGCAGACTACAGTGTGAGCCAGACACAGCAGCTCGACGAATGGCAATACACAGTGGGCCCGGCTTCCTCCAACGACACGCAACGCCCCCTGCATCTCAATTTCGGACGCCCGGTGTTTGGGCGCTACCTCGCCAAGCTCCGCTTGGAAAAAGGAGAGAAGCTGGCCCTTGCCGCCCCGCCAAACCAGTCTCTCAGCCACGCAGCCTCATCCGAAAAAAGCATGCACAAGTGGCAGCTCGCACCGCTTTCTTTTCCTACCGCCAAATCCGTCCGCGGTCATATCGGCGTCATCGCTGCGCCGGGCTTGCGCGCCTCCACGGCCAATGCCAAAGGCCTGACTGATATCGCCACCTCGTTTTTTCCACGAACACACGACGGACTCCAGCAAGCCTTTCGCCTGCGCGACACAGACTGGGCCGCGACCATCCACGTTGAAAAACTTGATCTCGTCGTCCAGAGCGACTGCCTGCACCTTTTCGCCGTACGCGAGGGAACAGTGAACGCAAGCACCACCATCAACTACGCGATCGCTGGCGCGCCGCTCGGCGTGTTCCGTTTCACCGTACCCACCGAGGCGCGAAATATCGAATTCGCCGGACGTGACATCCGCGGATGGAAGCGCGACGGCGACATCGTCGAAGTAACCCTGCACAAACCCGCCAGCGGTACCTTCACCTTGCTGGGAACATACGACCTGCCACTCAACCCGCGCGGCGGGGAGCTTTCTCTCATGGGCCTGCAGACACTCGGTGTCCAAGCAGAGCAGGGCATCGTACTCGCCGTGAGCAACCTCCAGTTCGACGTGAAACAAGACGCTGTTTCCGGGAATTTGACCGCTCTGGAACCGGGCGAAATTCCCCAAGAATACCGCCTGATGTTTGATGCACCCCTGCTCGCCGCCTACCAGTATTCGGCCCGGCCCTACAAGCTGCAGCTGGGCCTCGTCCCGCGCCCGCTGGGCGATGTGGTCAACCAAGTTGTCGACTTCGCCTCACTGCAGACGCGTGTCGCTCGCGACGGCCAGCTCATCACCGAAACGCGATACATGGTAAAGAGCCACGGCCACCAGTACCTGCGCGTCGTTGTGCCCGCAGGCCTGAAGCTCTGGGCAGCACGCGTGGGTAACACCGACGTCCTGCCCGTCATGGAAGGCGAAGCGACAGACCATGCCACAGCCCTCATTCCGCTGTTAGGAGACCCCGGCGTCAACGCCATCCAGCAAATTGACTTGCGCTTCGGCGGTTCCGTCGCGAACACCCGGGCCTTTCGCTTGGACGCTCCGGCACTCGGCGCGCCTGTCATTCAAACGCGCTGGGAGCTCAGCCCGGCGGCAGGCATGTCTCTCGGAAGCACAGGCGGAAACCTCGCGCAGCAAGGCGCTGGAGCGAAAGCGAGCGCGTGGTTCAAACAATCGCCTGAGAGGTACTTTTTCCTCACCGCGCTCGGTGTGGCCGCGCTCGGCATGTTCGCCTACATCATCGCACTGAAACTACGCCGGACCGGGCACGTGAGGCTGGCCATCATACTGGGCCTCATCGCCACGCTTGCCTCTGCCGCCGTGCTTTACGCCTTCGCTTTGCTCGCTTGGGAGGCCACTCGCGCGAAACCCGAGCTTCTTCCGCTCGTCTTCTCCGCTTCCATTCACCTGCCGGGCAGTGAGCTTTTCCTCGAATTACAAGACTTGGCCGACGGCACTTTCTGGACCAAGACCTGCCCGGCACTCATCGTCACCGCAGCCCTCGTCATTCGGCTTCTCGCTTGGGCAAAAAAATCCGCCCTCCTACGCACAACCGCGTGGGCCTTGGTCTTCGTTCCAGGCGTGTTCTCCAACGAGCCAACATGGCTGGCCTTGGCGAGCGCGTTCTTCTTCCTTGTGGAAGTTGTTTCGCACGGCATGCGCTGCTTCCGTGTGCCCAAGTTCACCGTCATGTTTGTCGCGATGCTAGCGGCGGGCATGCCCACGGCCGACACCGCTCCAGCTAAAACCAAAGCCAGGCCACCCGTGACCAAAACACACGCTCAGCCGGGCAGCCGGGCTGTCGTCGAGGCCATCGAGCAAGATATCCAAATCGCCAACGGACGCGCCCAAGCGAGCGTCAAAATGCATGTCCGTGGCACCGCCGGGGACAGTTTTGAACTACTCGCTGCACCCGCTGTGCTCACGCGTTGCGAATTGCCCGAGGGTGCCCACATTGAGAAAGTGACGCATAACGAGGTACCGGCCATTCGCCTCATCCTCGACAAGCCGGGAGCCTCCCTTGTCACCTTCGACTACGAACTCATGCTCGGCGAGAAAGCCGATTCGCTGCGTTTGCCGACAAGCAACGCCACGCAAGACAAGGCCCGGATCACCTTCAAGGGAAAGGGCCTCCGGGTTTCCTCCGACGATGCCGTCCCCGTGAGAAACGCGCCAACGCAAGTCTCATCTCCCACAACCACCACCGCTGGGTTCTTCTTTCTCCCGCGCACCGAGCGCATCATCCGCTGGGCGCCGCAAGAGCGAGACAGGCGCGCCGAGAGCCTGGTCACCTATGTCGAGACCGCCAATCTCTACGTCCCCTCACTGGGTATCCTCGACGGTTGGCACTTCGTGAAAATCCGTCCCGCGCAAGGCCTGCTTTCCAGCGTCTGCCTCACCATTCCCGAGGGACTTTCCATCGCGAGCGTCACCGGCAAGAACGTTGGGCGCTGGCGTTTCGACCCAGAGCGACATCGGCTCCACGTTGACATCGAGCCGGGCCAGCCCAACGAGTGCACGCTCCTCGTCGAGACGCAGGCGGGCATCGGCTCTCTGCCGCGCAAGATCGAACTTGCACCACTCTCCATCGAGGGCGCAGCAGGGCAGGTAGGCATGCTCGCGCTTGGCGTGGGCGACGACGTGCGGATCCTCTCCGCCACACCGCAAAAAATGCTGGTCGTTTCCAACGAAGATTTCGCGCGGGCCATCGCCTCCGCTTCGGGCGAGAAAATACCCGTCAAGGCCAGTGCTCTCCGTCAAAGTTTCCGCTACGGAGATACGGCAGCGCGTCTCACCGTCGACGTTGACCTGCTCACCCCCGAGGTGCGCGTCAACACCACAAAGCGCTTCCTGCTCGGCGAAGATCGCGTGAGCCTCGTCGCCGCATGGAGTGTGGACATCACACGCGCCGGGGTCTTCCGGCTTTCGTTCGAATTACCTGAAAGCCTTGAGGTCGAGGCCATCTCGGGCAAATCGCTGAGCCACTGGACAGAGCTTCGCGAGAACGGGCGACGCCACATCGTTATGCACTTGCGCGGGCGCACCCTGGGGCGTCAGGAGTTCACACTCGCATTCGCAGGCCCGGGCATTGCCGGGAAGAAAACTTGGAATGTGCCGACCTTCGCCCCACGCGAAGCCTCGCGCCAGACGGGCGAGCTGACCCTCGTCCCGGAAGAGGGCCTCCGCCTGCACGTCAGAACGCGTTCCGGCGCCACACAGTTTGACCCTGGCTCTTCCGCCAGCCTGCCCAAGGGCACCATCACATTCCGCCTCGTGCAACCAGACTGGAAACTGGCCCTCGAGATGGAGCGCCTGGCTCCGTGGATGCAAGCCTCCTACTTGCAAGACGTCACCTTGCGCGATGGGCAGACCCGCGTTCAGGCCAACTTCGAATACCTCATCGAAAATTCTGCCGTCAAGACCCTGCGCGTCCGCCTGCCAGCCGCCGCCGAGAGCGTGCGTTTCTTCGGCCCGCTCGTGGAAGACGCCGTCAACCTCGGCCCGCTTGATGCGAAAGGGAACACGACGCCCACCTCGTCCGTCTGGGAAATTCGCCTCCAACGGCGCGTCATTGGCAAGACTGTATTCCAAGTTACCTACCAATGCACGTCTACGGTGGGCGACGCCGCGACGCGCGTCGGCACTGTTGAGGCGCTCGGTGCAGGCTTGCAGCACGGCTGGCTCGCACTGCGCACCTCCGGCCGCCTCGAGCTGAAGCCCGTCGCCGCCCAGCCCGCCGTCGCTAGCTCTGACTGGCAGTCCATTCCGCGCAACTTGCGTCTGAATTTGACTGAGCCAGCTGCCGTCCTCCGCATGGTCGAAAACGGTTTCACGCTCCCGCTGGTTGTCGCCACACACGACCCGGCAAAGCTCCTCGTAATGCGTGTCGAAAAGACCGAGCTGCAGACAACATTCTCCGCACCGGGAAGTGATGGCAGCCATGCCCTCACACGCGTTGCCTTGACGGCTCGCATGACCGGCAAAGGCCTGCTACGCGTCACCCTGCCCGCAAACACCTCTTACTGGAACGGCTTCGTGAACGACGAGCCGGTGCGTGTTGCCCGCGATGGTAACGCTTTTCTTCTGCCCGTCGCGCCAAACCCCGTCGCCACCAAGCCGACGCAGATCGAATTTTACTACGCCGCACAAACAGGTGCCGGAGGCCCCCTGTGCAAACTTGAAGGCCCGTGCTTCGACGTGCCGCTCGAAAACATCACGTGGAGAGTTTACCTCCCCGAGGGCTACATGCTCGCTCGCTACGACGGGGACTTGCACATGTCGTCGATCGTGGCCTCTCCAGTAGTCGTCATGCGTGGCAGCGGTGCTCTTATGCTCCATGATAGTTTCCCTGCGCGAGAGAGCTTTGTGGGCAAAGGCCACGGCACCGCCGACACCAGGGGCAGCAGCGGAAATATCCTTCCCCTTGGCAACTTTGCCGGCAGTGCGAGCGGCGAGCTTGGTTCTGACAGTGGAAAAGCATACAGCCACGACGGCGGCCAGCTTCAAGGGTACCTCTCTTCAAATGTTGCTGCTGCGCGCGAGATCGAAACCCAAGCCGAGGCCCTTCTCCGACTCGCCAAAGACCTCCGCAGCCAAGGCAACCAAAATCAAGCCCTGCAAGCCCTCAACCTCGCCAACACGCTCTCCAAGGGCAATGCGGCCTTGAACGAGGAAGCCCGTCGGCAACTCGAATCCCTGCGCAAAGAACAAATCGAAGTCGGCATGAATCGCTGGCGCGGCAAGATTCCCTCTCAGCAGGGCCTGTCACAGGCAATACCCGTCGCTGCGCCTGCCTCCCCTGAGCCTCAGGGGACTTCGGGCGAGACGGGGGACGACGCACAATTCAGCGACGGCTACAGCATGGAAGAAGTCGAACGCCAACGCCGCCGGAACACTGAAGAAGACAACGCCATCTTCAGGCGCATGGCCGAACGCCTCCTCGCTCAACAGCGCTCCGTGGCGGGTTCTCCTGAAGTGATCCGCCCACTCCTCCCCGAAAGCGGCACCGCCTTGCTCTTCGAGCGCCCACTGCAAGTCAGCACCAGCCGCGAGCTCTCCGTGAAACTCGAACTCGCCACCCCAAGCCATCCCAACACCGACATCACCTGGTGGCGCCTCCTCATTGGCGCGCTGCTTCTCCTGACGATAACACTCGTACCCCGCTGTTTCCCCAAAAAAGAAAATCAAGGTGTGTTGCCCCCTATCCATTCTAAGGGACAAAAGCAGAGGCATGAAACTGCTCGAAGCCCGATTTGAACGCATAATGAAGACCCGACGACTACGCACGGAAACGTGAAGAACGAAACCTTCACCTTTCTCCAAGCCCTTTTACACCTGGACGAAAACGGCCTTGAACAGGCATCCCTGAAAACCAGCCGATACTGTCTGGAAGAGTTTTTCTTTTCGCGCAGCGGAAACCCCTTGAAGAGGTATTCCGCGTCTCACATCACAAGTGACCACCTTCCCCAAAACATCAAAGCCTGACTTCATCAAGAACTCATGGACTCGCACACCATCTCCGATCGAAAACCTTTGTCGCTTTCTTGGCAAATTATCCCGACATCAAAGAGAGTTCACATCAACATCTGCATCTGAAGCAAACGACGTTCACCGCGAGCCTTTTCATCACATTTGTTGATCGTTAATTACCCGGACTATCTGGCAAAATTAACCCTTGGTAAAGGTAGGCTGTTTCACTGGTTTTGGGGTAAGAATCATTTATCGCCCAGGCGCATTTTTCATCCGTAGCACACCCGGTCTGAGCGAGTGTCCCGCTTTGTCTGTAATTTCGTTCCAAGCCTCTGAGGCGGGAGCCTCGATCGGGCCGGGCTGACGAACAGCCCGGCATTCGGAAACTTTGCCTTCCGCCCCATCATTGACGGAGAGCCTCTTGCGGCGTGGAAAGCACGACGCAAGAGGATTCGACGCCAAGGGGGGGGGCGGAAGGAAGACGGAAACGCAAAGTGCTGAAAATCTTGAAAAGATGCTTGGAACAGTGTTGGTCTGAATGGGCTTAAACAAAGCAAAGCAACATGACCAAGCATCAAGACAACACCTTCAACGCAGACGATGACATTGT
>JAITHA010000064.1 GCA_031280235.1 Puniceicoccales bacterium
GAGCTTCACGGCGGCTTCGCCCTCGCCCACTGGAACGGCAGCGCCGAAGTCGAGGCGCAAATCAAAAAAGACCTCAACGTCACCATCCGCTGCATCCCCCTCGACGGCACCGCCGAGCCGGGCACATGCCCCTTCACCGGCCAGCCCAGCCCCCGGCGCGTCATCTTCGCCAAAGCGTATTGAGCCACGCCGGGCCCCAGGGTGTTCTCGGCGGCGTGCGCGTGCGCCTTTCCGCTTTTCAAGCGCGCCGAGGCAGCTACCTTGGCACACACAAAAAAATGCCAGCCTCCCTTTTCTACGCTTTTGCCACGCTTACCCTTGTGTCTGCTGTGGTTGTTGCGGGTGCCAGAAACCCTGTCGGGAATGCGCTTGGCATGATCCTCGTGCTCATCGGCGTCGCTGCCAATTTTTTCCTCCTTGAAGCACCTTTTCTCGGTTCACTTCTGGTGTTGGTTTACGCGGGTGCCGTCATGGTGCTCTTCCTGTTTGTCATCATGCTGTTGGATGTGGAGAAACTTTCGCAGAGGCCGTTCTCGTTGCGCGCGGTCTTGTTTGGGGCAGGGGTCTTCGTGCTTTTTTCGGGTGCCACCTGCTTGCTTTTATGGTCGCCCGGAGTTTTGCCATCGCCAGAGCTTGCCTCCGCGCCGACTTTCCCCGGGGCAGAGGCAGCGGGTGCTTTTGCCACCGGGGCCAAGGCCTACGGTCAGAGCCTTTGGGGCAAATATATGCTCCCGTTGCAGTTGACGGGCTTCCTGCTGCTCGCGGCCATCATCGGTGTCGTCTCTCTTTCCCGCCCCCGAGCCCGGCCCGCCAAGCTGCCAACACAACAAAAACCATGATCATCGGCCTCCACCATTATCTCACCCTTGCCGCCTTGCTTTTCGCAGTGGGCCTCGCAGGCGTTGTTGCCCGGCGCAACATCTTAGTCATTTGTATGTGCCTTGAGCTGATGTTGCTCGCCACCTCGCTCGCGCTCGTGGCTTTTTCACGCTTCAACAACTCGCTTGATGGCGCCGTCTTCGTCTTCTTCATCATCGCCGTTGCCGCTGCAGAGGTCGCCGTTGCGCTGGCTCTTGTCGTGGCCTTGTTCCGCAAGCGCCAGACGGTTTTTGTCGATGAGTTTACCATCTTGCGCCATTAGCCCGCGCCTTGCCTTGGGCGGGTAAATCTGCTCTCCTGCGCTCTTCCTTTCTTACCCAGAAAAACATGGCACGCATCCTTCTCACCACCGCGTCATTCCAGGAAACACCGGGCCCACACCTCGTGCGCCTCGAACAATCCGGCCACGAGGTCGTCCGCGAAAAGGGGCCTCTCCCCGAAGCGCGCATGCTTGAGCTCGCTGGCGCGTTCGACGCCTTTTTGTGTGGCGACGACACTATCACCGCCGCTGTCATCGAAAAATCGCTCCCGCGCCTGCGTATCATCGCCAAATATGGCATCGGCTTGGACAAGATAGATGTGGCCTACGCCACCGAGAAAAAAATCCCTGTTACTTTCACTCCAGGCGTCAACCATACCACTGTGGCCGAGCACACCTTTGGCCTGCTGCTCACCCTTGTCAAACAACTCGATTTTCACATCAACGAGACGCGCGCGGGTCGTTGGACGCGCCGCACAGGTAACGAGATCGCCGGTAAAACGATCGCCATCATCGGCCTCGGGCGTATCGGCAAAGAAATGGTCATCCGCGCAAACGCATTCGGCATGGACTGCATCGGCCACGATACCTATTGGGACGACGCTTTCGCCTCCGCAAACAAAGTCGCTCGCCACGAGAGGCTGGACACCTTGCTTGCTGCCGCCGACATCGTCTCCCTGCACACGAACCTCTCCGCCAACACGCGCGGCCTCATCAACGCCGCCGCCATCGCCAAGATGAAATCCGGCGCAATCCTGCTCAACTGCGGGCGTGGCGAGCTCGTGGAAAACGCCGCTATCGCAGCTGCGCTTAACTCCGGTCACCTTGGCGGCTACGGAACGGACGTCCTCGACGAAGAACCACCCAAGCCTGACCACCCGCTCTTGCGCGCCCCCCGGTGCATCGTCACCCCACACATCGGCTCGCGCACTCACGAGAGCGTGCAGCGCCAGGCGGGCATGGCTCTTGAAAATCTGCTACTCTTCCTCGACGGCAAACCACCACTAGCCCAAGCCAACAAGTTCTGACCAGGCTACACCGCCCGCGCATGGAGATTCCCGACACGTGCCCGCTTTGGGCAGCCCGGCTGCTCTCGTGCTTCTGCCTGCTGTTGCTCGCGGCCTGCGGCGAGTCACGGCCCGCGCCCACTGGCAAGGCTGTTGCTGGTATCGAGACGCGTTTCCCGCTCACACTCGGTGGGAAAACCATCCGCGTCCAAGTCGCCGTGACGGAGCTGGAAACGCAAAAAGGTCTGATGGGCCGCCGTGCACTCGCTGCCGACGAGGGGATGCTCTTTGTCTTCGCCCAATCCCAGCAGCGTTTCTTTTGGATGCGTGGAGTCCCCATCAACATCTCCCTCGGCTACTTCACCGCCAATGGGCGGCTGGACGAGGTCAAGGCTCTCATCGCCGAAAACCCCGTCGAGGTGCCGTCGCGTTCTCACGCCATTCGTTTTGTGCTTGAGATGCCCGAAGCTTGGTTTGAGGCCAATAAAGTGCGCCCTGGGGCCGTGCTTGATCTCGCCGCCGTCCGCGCCGCCATCCAAGCCCGAGGTTTTCAGCAATACCTCGACGAGTGAGTGTGCGTCCCCGCCGTCCTGCGCTGCTTATTCCATGGAACAAGCGCTTGCCCTCTGGTGTCCTCGAGCGGCATCTTATGAAAACTGCAACGACTTCCTTTCCCCAACAATTCCCACGCCGTTCCTTCATCAACGGAATGCTCGCTGCGGGCGTTTTCTCCTTCCTCCCGCAGCACAGCGTTTTCGGCAAAGATGCTCCCGCGCGCACCGGGCAAAAAGTCCGCCTCGCCTGCATCGGTGTCGGCAACCAGGGCGCGTTTGACATCGGTGCGCTCCACAGGACAGGGCTCGCCGAAATCGTCGCCCTCTGCGACACGGAAATCGACGGCCCGCGTGTCGGGAAGACCGCTGGCAAGCCGCCCAACACCGCAAAATCCCCGATGCAACGCTTTGCGCACGTGCCGCGTTTTCAAGACTTCCGCAAGATGTTCGACAAGATGGCCAATCAGATCGACGCCGTCCTCATCGCCACGCCCGACTTCTCGCACTTTCCCGCCAC
>JAITHA010000052.1 GCA_031280235.1 Puniceicoccales bacterium
GTCCGGCATCACCGCCCTCGGCAACAGCTGGAGCACCATCAAACCACGCCTGCAACAACTCCAGAACGCCGTCGTCACCATGCCCGAATGGGCCGAAATCAAAGGCCTGGATACCCGCCTCGCCGCCCCCGTGCACAGCTTTGAGCCGCCCGCGCACTATACCCGCCACCAACTCCGCGCCATGGGCCGCGTCTCCCGCCTCTCCACAGTGGCCACAGAAAAAGCCCTCGACGCGGCAGGCCTCCTCGGCTCCCCGGCCCTCACCAACGGCAGCACCGGCATCGCCTACGGCACCTCCACAGGCTCCACCGACGCCGTCCGTGAATTCGCCATGATGTTCCTCGAAAAAGACACCCGCAACATCACCGCCACCACCTACGTCCGCATGATGCCCCATACCGCCGCCGCCAACGTCGGCCTCTTCTTCGGCATCCGCGGACGCCTCATCCCCACCTCCAGCGCCTGCACCTCCGGCAGCCAGGCAATCGGCTACGCCTACGAAGCCATCAAGCACGGCTACCAAGACATCATGCTCGCCGGCGGCGGCGAAGAACTCTGCGTCTCCGAAGCCGTCGTCTTCGACACCGTCTTCGCCACCTCCCAGCAAAACGACGCCCCCAAGACCACCCCACGCCCCTTTGACAAAGCGCGCGACGGCCTCGTCATCGGAGAAGGTGCCGCAACCCTCGTGCTCGAAAACCACGAACACGCCAAAGCCCGCGGCGCAAAAATCCTCGGCGAAATCATCGCCTTTTCCACCAACTGCGACGCCACCCACATCACCCAGCCCAACCAGGAAACCATCCAACGCTGCCTCCAAAACGCGCTTGACCAAGCCCGGCTCGCCCCCCGCAACATCGACTTCATCTCCGCCCACGGCACCGCCACCGATCGCGGGGACATCGCCGAAAGCCACGCCACCCACGCCATCTTCGGCCCCGGCATCCGCATCGCCTCGCTCAAAAGCTACCTCGGCCACACACTCGGCGCCTGCGGCTCCATCGAAGCCTGGCTCACCCTCGAAATGATGCGCGACGGCTGGTTCGCCCCCACCATCAACCTCACCAACCCCGACCCCGCTTGCGCCGAACTCGACCACCTCACGGGAACAGGCCGCATATTCGACGCCGAATTCATCATGACCAACAACTTCGCCTTCGGCGGCGTCAACACCTCCCTCATCATCCAACGATGGCGCTGAAAAAAAGGGCAGGGGCCTATGGACAATGCCGCCATGACAGTGAACAACCCCACCCTACGCCCACCCACAAAGTGCTCCGAGAAAAAATCGTCAGCACGCGTCGAAGATTTCTCAAGCCTGCATACCTCTTCGAAATTGAAAATCCTTTCCAAATTTTCGACATGTTTGCCCACGTTTTTCTTTATTAACAAATACTCATATGATTGAGTTTCAAATACTTACTTTTCTGTGCACGCTCGGGGTGTTGGCCCTTGTTATCTGGCAGGTGAACCGGCGCCCTGCGCCACTGGATTTTTCATCTTTGGAGAGAAAAAATCTTCAGTTGTCGGAAGAGTTACATCGCCTTGAGCAAAACCTGCGTGCCGAAATTTCCCAAGGCCATGCGGGCTTGCGCACAGAGATAACTATTCGTCTGGATAGCATTGTACAACAGCAACTTGTGCGTCTCGACCAATTGCGCGAAGCCACAATGCTATCTCTTGCACAATCGCGTGCTGAAATCGCAACCACACTTTCCAAGAGCCACGAACAGGCCGCCTCCTCCCTCTCGCACACGCGCGTGGAGCTCAACGAAGCCGTGGCCCGAATCCGCCAGACGCTCGACTCACGCCTCGAAAACCTTGCTGTGCAAAACGCCGCCAAGCTCGACGAAATGCGCGCCACAGTAGATGAAAAACTACAATCGACCTTGGAGAAACGTCTTGGAGAAAATTTCAAACTTGTTGGAGAAAACCTTGAAAAAGTAGTCCGCTCGCTTGGCGAAATGCAGCAAATGGCGGCGAGCGTCGGCGACCTAAAACGCGTGCTTACCAATGTCAAGACGCGCGGCACCTGGGGCGAATACCAGCTGGAGAATATCCTTTCCAGCATCCTTGAGCGCTCGCAATACGCCAGCAACGTCGCCGTCGTGCCTGATTCGCAAGAGCGCGTTGAGTTCGCCATCCGTCTGCCCGGAGGGCGCGGCGTGGGCGAGGTGCCCGTTTGGCTCCCGGTGGACTCCAAGTTTCCCGTCGAAGATTACGAACGCCTTACCCTCGCTGCGGAACAAGCGGATGCCGAGGCAGTCGCCACCTCTCTCAAAGCCCTCTCCGAGCGCGTGCTTGGCGAGGCGCGCACGATTTCCCAGAAATACATCGCGCCACCGCATACGACGGATTTTGCCATACTTTTCCTCCCCACAGAAGGCCTCTACGCCGAAGTGCTTCGCCAACCCGGTTTGGCGGACAAGGTGCAGCGCGAGCACCGCGTCGTCCTCGCCGGGCCGACCACCATCTCCGCCCTCCTCAATAGCCTCCAAATGGGCTTCCGCACACTGGCCATCGAGCAACGTGCAAGCGAAGTCTGGAAAGTGCTGCGCGCTGCCAAAAGCGAGTTTTCCAAGTTCGGCGACGTCCTCGCCAAAGTGCAAAAGAAGCTCGAAGCCGCCTCGCGAGAAATTGAGGACACAGGTGTGCGTACACGCGCCATCAACCGCACACTCCGCGACGTGGAAGCCCTCCCCGAGAACGAGGCGCCCACTCTCCAGGCGTCCATCGCCGCCTCCGAGCCCCCGCAGCAAACTGGCGATAACAGCAACTTTTTTATTGCCTGAGTCAGAGCGCTTGTTTTCAAAACCGCTATTTTTCACACATTTATGTTTACCATAATGATCGTAGTTTTCGTGTTGGGGTATGCCTGCATTGCATTGGAGCATCCCCTGCACGTCAATAAGGCCGCCGTGGCCATTCTTCTCGGGGCCATTGTTTGGACGCTCTACGCCTGCGGCGACCCCGCGACCTACCCGCTTGTTGGCGGTTTCGAGGGCCTCGGGGAGTATATAAAACACCACCCGGGCATGGATTTTTCCTCAGCGTTCCCCGCATGGCTCAAAGAAGCTTTTCCCCAAGTGGAAGGCATTCAAGACTATCTGAAGCACAACCCCGATGCTTCCTCCAAGGGCCTCTTCCTCTCTTGGATGACAAATATCCCGCTTATCGAACACCTCGGCGATGTTGCGCAGATACTCTATTTCCTCATGGGCGCCATGACCATCGTGGAAATAGTAGATTCTCACGGCGGTTTCCGCATCGTCACAGACCGCATTCGCACCACACGCAAAGCCACGCTCTTGTGGATTGTCGCCTTCATCGCCTTTTTCATGTCAGCGGTGCTGGATAATCTCACGGCATCCATCGTGATGATCACGCTTTTGCGCAAACTCATCAGCGATAAAAATGACCGCTGGTACTTCGCCGGCATAGTTATTCTCGCTGCCAATTCGGGAGGTGCTTGGTCGCCTATTGGCGATGTGACAACAATCATGCTCTGGATCCGCGGAAAAATCACCGAGTGGCACCTCGTTAAAGAAACCTTCCTCCCCAGCGTCGTTTCCGTCATTGTCCCACTGTTTATATTGAGCTTTACGATGAAAGGGAATATCGCTCGCCCAGATGAGAAAAGTAGCGATGCGCGCCGCATAGATATCAAAAATTGGGAACGTAATCTGGTCTTTTTCCTCGGCGTGGGCAGCTTGATCTTTGTGCCCGTCTTTAAAGCCGTCACTCACCTGCCACCCTACCTCGGCATGTTGGCCGGCTTGGGTGTTCTCTGGATAGTTACCGGATACATCCATCGCGGGCGCTCGGAGCGTGACGCCAACGCGCTTTCAGTGACGCATGTTTTGACGCGGATAGACTCATCCAGTATTCTCTTCTTCCTCGGCATCCTCATGGCTGTTAGCGCGCTGCAAGCCTGTGGGCAGCTGGCCGCTCTTTCGGCGAGTTTAGATCAACTGCCCATCGGCGACCCAGCAGACTCGCACACACCCGCCAAGTATTATTTAATCGTCACCATCATCGGTGTCCTCTCGGCCATTGTCGATAATGTACCGTTGGTGGCCGGAGCCATGGGCATGTATAGTTTCCCAGTAGACCATTATTTCTGGGCATTTCTTGCTTATGCAGCGGGTACGGGCGGTAGCATCCTCATCATCGGATCGGCGGCAGGCGTTGCCGTCATGGGCATGGAGAAAATCGATTTTATCTGGTACCTCAAACGCATTTCCTGGCTGGCCCTTGTAGGCTATTTTGCCGGCTGTGGCACATATGTTCTCCAGCAAGTTTTGTCAGGTGGAAGCTGATGGCATTTTCCCGGAAAATAGCGTCCTCAAAAAATAAACGCACAGGGAACAAACACAGCAATATACAATGTCAACACCCTTGAAGAAACTCGTCTTGCGTGGTGCATCGCCAACAAGGACTCAAAATGAGAGAAAACAACGAACGCCACAGGCACTCCCGCCAATGCAGGGCAACAGTGCACCAAGGCAAGACTGGCGATCTCAGACTCTCCTAACTCGCCTCGGCGTATCGCAGCAGTCCCAGCGCGCTTTCTTCAAGCGAAGTCGCGCAATCGAGCGGCGCGAGCTGATTATCGGCGCTTTAGCGACAATCTGTATCTTGTTTTCTGCCACAGCGTTCGCTTCAGTCACTCTCTGGGCGCAGTGGACGACGCTCGGCCTCTCCGCTTTGGCCTTTCTCTTCCTCTTCATTCCACTTGGGGGAGGCAGGCATCAGCTCCGCCCCAAGAAAACATTTTTCCTGCTTCTTAAATTTCCCCTCTTTTGGCTCGGCTTGCTCTTGCTTTTATTGATGCTTTGCCACGGGCTGAATACATCACGTTTTGTGCAAGATCGCGACTTATGGTGGCGTGTTTTTTCTCGTCCCCCGGAGAGCTACATCCATTGGTTGCCCGCTGGCTTGGAGGCACCGTTTGTTGGCGACGATAAGTTGAGTGGCATGAATGCCTTCCGGCAGATGATTATTTTTGCAAGCCCTTGGCTTCTCCTTTGCGCCCTGTGGGCGGGCATCCGGCACCGGCGCGTACTGGCCGGCATGGGCTGGATAATCATGCTCGGCGCTCTCGGCCTCGGGGCTTGGGGAGTGCAGATGCGCATGGCTGGAGTAGAACAGCTCAACGAGAAATACAATGTGCTCAACACCTCATTTTTTGCGACTTTTCTTTATCAAAATCACGCTGGGGCTTGGCTCTCCCTGCAGGTCGCTTTAGCATCCGCACTCGCCTTTTGGCATTGGAGCAACGCGCGCCGCAGCCAGTCCAAATTCCGTGTTCAAGGCGGCCCACACTGGTTTTGCGCGGTGATCGCTATCTGCCTCGCCTTTGGTTCCATTTGCACCCTGAGCTTTGGTTCGATGCTCACCAGTGGGATAGTCCTTTTCATCGTCGTCCCAGTCGCCATCATCTGGAGCCTCATTCGCTCTGGAGCAGGGCGTGGAACAATCACCGGTGCCACAATGGCAGCCGTGATGATTGCCGCCGTCGCCGGCTGGATTTCCCAGACCCAAGATCTCTCCAAAATAGAGAGTAAATTTAACCGAAAAGTTCAGCTCTTTAAGGAGGAGAAATGGGATAACCGCGCGCTATTGCGCAAGGCCACTATGCAAATGATAGAGGGCAGGCATGAACACTACTTTTGGACGGGTCGCGGAGCAGGTTCTTACCGATGGGAGTCGCCCCCGTTTTTCCGCAAGGTGCTCAAGAGAGAAGAGCGCGCTTTCTACGCCCATTGTGACTGGTTGCAGATGCTTGTTGAGTGGGGGATCGTCGGCATTAGTATTGTTGCTGCCGCCGCCATTTGGATGCTCCTCTGGCTTCTTCGCAACATACGTTATTGGACACCCGTATTACTCGTTTTTGCAAGTGCCATCCTTCTTTTTGTCGGCCATGCGAGCATGGATTTTCTGAGTTACTCCGTGCCGCTTCTCTGTTTGCTTGCCTTTTTTGTCGTATCCATGGTGAAGCTGGGCCTGAGCCGAAGTTTTCAGATGAAACTGCAGCAGAAAGAAGCGGAAATACAGAACCTCAAAAACCTCCGTCAGCACGGCTCTCGCCGGACGCGCTCCAGCCACCAGGGGAGGCGCTCTTATGCCGCGCGTGGGTCAATGCCAAGCGGCTACGTCTCCACGCGCTCTACCTGCCAATAACAAGCCTCCTTGAATAATCCCACAAACATTGAACAGCGCCAGCTGGATGTTCTAAGTTTTCTACGCTTTCCTCTCATGGTTGGCGTGGTCTTTATTCACACGGCCTTTTCTCCTTCCACAGACTTTTTCAGTCAGTATCTCTACAACCTGGGTTCGCGAATTTTGCCCCATGTTTGCGTTCCGCTGTTCTTTGGTATTTCAGGATTTTTCTTTTTTTATGGCTCCCGGTTTTCGATAGACACTTACATTAATAAATTGAAGCGCCGTGCGCGTACTTTGCTTCTCCCTTATGTGCTTTGGATTAGTGCATGGTTGGCCTTCTACTATGCCTTGCAATATTCAGGCTTGCTGCGCTTGGAGAAGCGGGTCGAGTACGATTGGAATCACATCCTCTCAGCTTATTGGGATGGCACGCAGGCTCCGGGGGAAGACCTGCTGTGCCCAATTCTCGGCCAATTCTGGTTTCTCCGAGACTTGATGTGCGTCATCGTACTGTCCCCGCTAATCTTTTTCGGAATTAAAAAGCTGGGAATTTTATTTCCAATGTTGCTTGCTTCAGCATGGTTCTTCGACTGGCAGCAACTTCGCCCCCTTGTAGAGAATGGCCAGTACCTGCGGTTTTTCACCTTTTTTTCGGACATCGGCAACAGAGGTCTGAGCCTTTATGCAGTTTTTTTCTTTAGCCTCGGGGCTTGGTTTAGTCTTAAAAAACAACGCTTCATAGATCCTCCTGAGTGGGCGCGCAAATTCTCCTTTTTTCTTTTCCCCGCTCTTGCCATCCTTGAGGCCTTTCTGGCAGTCCAAAAGTACGCCTATAATCCGATTTTGCATCGAGCGACAATTCTGGCCGGAATCCCTTTTGCAATAAATCTCTCCACCATTCTCGTGGAGAAGGAAATCGCCCGTCCCAAGAAATTTCTTGTCCCAGTTGGTTTTTATCTTTACGCCTTGCACACACCTTGGCTTGCTCTTGTTTATAAACGCCTCACTACCGTCACAATTCTCAATAGCGAGGGAGCCTTCATCGTAAACTACCTGCTCCTGCCTGTGTTCGCCATCTTATTTTGTTGTGCTCTCCACGCGATCCTAAACCGTTTCACGCCACGCCTCGATAACATGCTGACGGGCGGGCGGTGAGCGCTTTATCCTTATCTATGCAAGTCGAGGAAATCCAGTCCAAGGCCGTCAATTTCCTGCGTTTTCCCTTTATGGTAGGCGTTGTTCTTTTGCACAATCCTGTTCCGCTTTATTTCCGATCAAGGGACATTCATTTGGATATTTTTTATGACTTGTTTTCCAGTATTATTCCAGTGTTTATTGTCCCCTTTTTCTTTTTTATTTCTGGTTACTTTTTCTTCAACAAACCAGGATTTGGCACGAAGGTTTATTTTGAAAAAATCGGCAAACGGGCAAAAACACTTCTCGTGCCCTATGTCTTTTGGACGGCCGCTTGGCTTGTTGCATACTATCTCCTGTACAACAGTCCCTTGGTGGGTGGTTTTCTCGGCAAGGGGCGGGAATATTCGGTACGCTACATTCTCGAAGCCTTTTGGTGTTCTCTGGTGCCGGACGCGCTCCGTGCGCCCCCGGGGAATCCGACCATCCTTCCAGAAATCGGGCAGTTTTGGTATCTGCGTGATCTAATGTGTGTCCTCATCTGGTCGCCTGTGCTACATTATTTTATCAAGCGTATTGGTGTCATCTTTGTTATTATCCTTGGGTTAGCCTGGCTTGCTGGCTTGCGCATTCCTTGCTTGGGTGATCGAGGCCTGAGCCTTCTTGCGCTATTCTTCGTGTCTGGCGGTGCTTGGTTTGGCATCAAACAAAAGAATTTTCTTTCAGGATTCCTCACTCTACGACATAGCATCTTTATCCTCTATCCTCTGTCCCTAGCAGCCGCTCTTCTCCTTCTTTATTGCAGCGATTATGGGGTATTTTCGATTGCGTTACGCATTAGCATTTTGTGTGCCATCCCATTTTTTGTAAATTTTGTGGCGCTTCTTTTTGAAAAAAAACATCTTAAGGACACCCCGTTTCTTTCGTCGGCAGCATTTCTCGTTTTTGCCCTGCACCAGCCTTGGATATTGTTGTTCTTTCGAAAGCTCTTTCTCAAGAATACGGTAACGATGTCTTGCGGAAATGGACTATTTTATTATTGTCTTTATCCAGTCCTGGTTATTGCTATTTGTTTGCCATTGCATTATCTTCTTCGACGTTTTCTCCCGCGCCTCAACAATTTATTAACCGGCGGGCGATGATGATTCAATCGCTTTCTATCTTCCCCGAGGACTCATAAATCTATGCATAAAAAAATATTTCTCGTCACAGGTGTCGCTGGCTTCATTGCATCCAAGGTCGCAGCCCTTTTGCTGGCCGACGGACATCGCGTTATTGGGCTTGATAATTTTGAGGACCATTATCGTCGCTTAAAAGAATATCGCTTGGACTGGGTCTCTAAACAGGCGGGTGCAGAGAATTTCTCTTATCTGCACAAAAGCGTGGGAGACAGAAATGCGCTGGAGAATATTTTTATTTCAGAAAAAATAGATGCAGTTATCCATCTCGCAGCGCGGGCTGGGGTGCGCCAGAGCCTCGAGGAACCCGCTGCTTACATGGAGACCAATGCCAGTTTTTTCTTTGTGCTTCTGGAAGCTATGCATCGGCACGGCGTTGCGAAACTCGTACTCGCCTCCACTTCATCCATGTATGCAGGGCAATCGGCACCTTTTTCCGAAGACCTACCTGCAGATAAGCCGCTCTCACCCTACGCAGTTTCCAAACGCGCGGCAGAATTGGCAGCTTATAACTATCATAAATTATATGATTTTGACGTTGCCATCTTGCGCTATTTTACCGTTTTCGGCCCTGCTGGACGTCCGGATATGAGTGTCTTTCGTTTCATTCAGGATATTTGCCTTGCTCGCCCGATACGCATCTTTGGCGATGGAAAACAAGTGCGCGATTTTACCTATGTTGACGACATCGCCCGGGGGACGGTGGCGGCGGCAGTGACTCCCTCCGGCTTCGAGATAATCAACCTTGGCGGCGGCTCACCCATGATGCTTAACGACATGATTGCCGGCATCGAGAGAGTGTTGAAAAAAAAGGCTGAACGTATTTTCGTGGCCGCGCACGCGGCGGATATGGAGGCCACAGGAGCCGATATTTCCAAGGCGGCGCGATTGCTCGCTTGGCGCCCCATGGTTGCTGCAGATGAAGCCTTGCGGGCAACCGTCTGTTGGCACTTGAAGAACCATGCCTGGATCACTCAGGAAGGCCTCTAAAGAAAAGGCTTGCTTTCTCGCCAGAGAATAACAAGCCCAAGTTCTCTTTCTCTTTTACTTATGGAAATTGCATGCATTGGGGCGGGTTATGTGGGCGGGCCAACGATGGCCGTCATCGCCGATAAATGCCCGGAGATCATCGTGACAGTCGTCGACGTCAACGCGCGACGCATTGCAGCTTGGAATTCCACCCGCCTGCCTGTTTATGAGCCTGGCCTCGAAGAGGTCATCATGCGCACGCGCGGGCGAAACCTCTTTTTTTCGACAGAAATCGATGCGGCGATTCATCGGGCAGAGATGATTTTCGTGTCTGTCAACACGCCCACGAAGACCTATGGCTTAGGCGCGGGCAAGGCAGCCGATTTACGTTACGTCGAGCTTTGCGCGCGGCGTATAGCTGCCGTGGCGGACTCGGATAAAATAGTCGTCGAGAAATCCACACTCCCTGTGCGTACTGCCGAAACGATTCAGCAGATTTTGAACGCGGAGAAGAAACCGGGCGTCCATTTTGAAGTTTTATCCAACCCAGAGTTTCTTGCCGAGGGGACGGCTGTAACGGATCTGGAGAATCCGGATCGCGTTCTCGTCGGTTCGGAGGAAACCCCGTCTGGTTTGGCCGCCGCCCAAAAGCTTGTTGATATTTACATGCACTGGATTTCTCGTAAGAAAATCCTGACGACTAATGTCTGGTCGTCCGAATTATCCAAGCTCACGGCCAATGCTTTTTTGGCGCAGCGTATCTCTTCCATCAACGCAATTTCGGCCTTGTGTGAGGCGACAGGTGCCAATGTGGATGAAGTGGCGTCGGCCATTGGCGCAGATGCTCGCATTGGCCCGAAGTTTCTCAAGGCTTCAGTGGGCTTTGGTGGTTCGTGCTTTCAAAAGGATATTTTAAATCTCGTTTACCTGTGCGAGCATTATAATTTACAGGAGGCGGCCAGCTATTGGGAGCACGTGGTAAAGATCAACGAGTGGCAGAAAAAACGTTTTGCACATCGCATCGTGAGCGTCCTTTATAATACTGTTGCTGGCAAGCGTATTGCGCTTTTTGGTTTCGCATTTAAAAAGGAGACAAACGACACGCGCGAATCAGCCGCCATCGCTGTGGCACATTACTTGCTTGAGGAAAAAGCAAACATTGCTGTTTACGATCCCAAGGTTTCTGCCGCACAGGTGTACCAAGACCTTGGTATTCCGCCAGATGCCGTGGATGAGCAGGGGCGGGCTCGGGTGAAAATTGCCGCCACCCCTTATGATGCGGCGCGGGAAGCTCACGCGGTAGTTATCCTCACGGATTGGGACGAATTTAAAACTTTGGATTATTCCGAAATAATAAAAAAGATGCACAAACCAGCCTTCCTCTTTGATGGGCCGACAATCTTGGATCTGCAACGCATCCGTGCCTTGGGTTTTACGGCTTGTGGTGTTGGGCGTGGTTGAGGATCTGTTTCTTTAAATTCCATGTTTTTCCATTTAAAAAAAATCCTTGGCTTCTGGGCGATGCCGCTCCCTCTTGGGTTTGTGGCTGTAGTACTCGGGGTGATGCTACTGCGACAGAAACGCTTTCGTGTTTTGGGGCGGCGCGCAGGCTGGCCATGCCTTATTTGCGGGTGTCTCTTGTTGTTGATTTTTGGGAATGTTGGCGTCGCCAATTATTTGCTTTTCCAGCTGGAGGAGCGACATGCGCCAATCCCCGAATTAGCCCAAGGGATGCCGCCCCCGGATAATCTTGCTCCATGCCAGTATGTGGTGGTCTTGGGCGGTGGGACGCTTTATCACGAAGGGCGGAGCTCGCTTACCCGTCTCTCTTGGCATTCCTTGGCAAGGCTTGCCGAGGGTTTGCGCCTTGCGCACGTCCTGCCTTCGGCGCAACTTGTCGTGAGCGGTTATTCGGCTGAAGACTTGTTGCCGACTATGGCCTCGGAATATGAACGGGCGGCGATTTCTCTCGGCTTCGCCTCGGGGCGCATTGTGCGTTTCGATACGCCAAAGGACACACGTGAAGAAATTACGGAACTACGGGCACGCATCGGCGATGCGCCGGTCGCTGTGGTCACATCGGCTTTCCACATGGAACGTGCCATGGTCCTGTGCCGAGAGCTACGCGTGAACGCGGTAGCTTGCCCGACGGCTTTTTCGTCGCGGACGCAAAAGAACGCAGATTTTCTCAAATGGAGCCTTGGAGCCTATGCCACCAGTGCGGTTTGGTTTCACGAGTGGCTCGGGCGCTTGTTTGCGTAGAAGGGTGGGCCGCAGCAGGAACGTTTGCTAAACTTTGTGCTTGCCAATGCATCCGCATTTTTTACAAGTCATCCGATACTTTAAATCTTTCCCTTATGAAAGCAGTCATCCTCGCGGGCGGTCTTGGAACACGCCTAAGTGAAGAAACCATTGTGCGCCCGAAGCCAATGGTCGAAATTGGCGGCAAGCCTATTTTGTGGCATATCCTGAAAATTTATTCCGCACATGGAATTAATGATTTCATCATATGCGCGGGTTACCGTGGCTATCTTATCAAGGAGTATTTCGCCAACTACTTCCTGCACATGTCCGACGTCACCTTCGACATGGCCAGCAACCGCATGGACGTCCATGCTCGCCATGCGGAACCTTGGCGCGTGACCATCGTCGACACGGCCGAGGCAACCATGACGGGTGGGCGTTTGCGCCGCGTACGTGAGTACCTTGACGACGAGTCCTTTTGTTTCACTTACGGCGATGGCGTCACGGATGTGGACATCAGGGACCTGCTTGCTTTTCACAAAGCGCACGGTGGCGAGGCAACGCTTACAGCCGTGCAACCCCCAGGCCGTTTTGGCGCCCTCGTTTTTGAGGGCCAGCGCGTCGCCAAATTCCAAGAAAAACCGCAAGGCGAAGGTGCTTGGATAAATGGTGGTTTTTTTGTTCTCCAGCCTTCTGTCATAGACCGAATTGCTGGTGATGATACAATCTGGGAACGTGGCCCGATGGAATCTCTTGCGCGAGATAAACAGCTCCATGCTTATAAACATTACGGTTTCTGGCAACCCATGGATACCCTGCGCGAGAAAGTATTTCTTGAAGATCTTTGGGCTTCCGGAAAGGCTCCATGGAAAAAATGGGACTAAACACGCAGAGACTTTTTGTCTTTATGTTAAAAGAATTCTATAAAGGGCGACGCATTCTTCTCACTGGACACACGGGCTTTAAAGGCTCGTGGCTCGCCGAGTGGCTGTTAATGCTTGGTGCCGACCTTACAGGCCTTGCTCTCGAGCCACCTACGGCACCCGCATTGTTCACTCAACTGAAATTGGGTTCGTGGATGCGCGATCTACGCGGCGATGTGCGTGATAGACAAAGTGTTGCAGATGTCATTGCCCGCTATACCCCAGAGCTTGTTATTCACATGGCGGCACAGCCACTCGTGCGCCTCTCCTATGATATTCCTGCGGAGACTTTTGAAACGAATGTGATGGGAACGGTCAACGTACTCGATGCCATCCGTGCCGCGAAACACCCTTGTGCCACCTTGGTCGTTACGACAGATAAGTGCTACGAAAACCGTGAGTGGTTGCACAGCTATCGTGAGGAAGACCCCATGGGCGGCTACGATCCCTATAGCGCGAGCAAAGGTTGCGCTGAACTCGTTGTGAGTGCTTATCGGCGGTCGTTTTTTGGCGCGGATTCGCCAGTCGCCCTCGCCTCGGCGCGGGCGGGCAATGTTATCGGCGGTGGCGATTGGGCCCTGGATCGCATCGTGCCCGATTGCGTACGAAGTCTTGCAAAAGGTGAAACAATTCCAGTGCGCAACCCGCATGCGACCCGCCCCTGGCAACATGTTTTGGAGCCCCTCAGTGGGTATCTCCTTCTTGGGGCACGGTTGCTCGAAAATGTCGCAGGTGGAAGCGCTTTTCGTCGTCGCCCGGAGAATGCTGCTTTCGAGTCTGCATTTAATTTTGGACCAGCCCTCGAATCCAACAAAACGGTTGGCCACCTCGTCACAGAGATCTTAAAAAACTGGCCCGGCCAGTGGGAAAATCAATGGCGCGGCGACGCCTTGCACGAGGCCAGTTTGCTCAACCTCTCGACGGACAAAGCCTACCACCTACTTGGGTGGCGCCCACGTTGGTCTTTCGAAGAAACCATTGCCCACACAACCCGATGGTATCAAGAACACTTTGAAAATAAGTCTGATGTGGCAGAGTTGACGCGTCGCCAGATCGTCGAATACAGTGATGTTCCCGAGAAAAAATTGACAACTCCTCCCACATGCTATGATTCCCTCAAAGCATATGTCGCCTGACGAAATCAAAACAGAAATCTTGCGCCTTACCCGCGAATATTCGCAGGCCGTGCACGGGGCAAACCGTCCGGGTTATGGCAAGGACGATGCCGCCCCAGCGCCTTTTGTTCTCGGTGAGACGACCGTGCCCTATGCCGGACGCGTTTTTACTGCTGATGAAGTCGTCGCTGCCATCCGCAGTACGCTTGACTTTTGGCTGACGCTCGGCCCAGAGGGCGCGGCATTTGAAAAAGAGCTCGCCGCCTTTCTCGGCGTGCGCCACACCCTGCTCGTCAACAGCGGCTCCTCCGCCAACCTCCTCGCCATCACCGCGCTCACCAGCCACAAAATTCCCAGAGAAAAACGCCTCTTCCCCGGAGACGAAGTCATTACTTGCGCCGCCGGTTTCCCAACCACTGTCGCGCCGATCCTGCAAAACGGCCTCGTGCCAGTCTTTATAGATAACATCCCGGCCACGGGAAACGCCTGCAGCGACCAGCTCGAAGCCGCCTTTTCTCCCGGTAAAACAAGGGCCGTCATGATGGCCCATACGCTTGGCAATCCCTTCGACCTCAGCGCTGTGCTCGCGTTTTGCCGTGCGTACGGGCTTTGGCTCATTGAGGATAATTGCGACGCGTTGGGTTGCACCTACACCATGCCAATACAACAAGCCCGCGAGCTCGGTTTCTCCGAAAATTCGCCTGGCATCTCACCTGATGGAGAAAACATCACGCGCTACACAGGCACTTGGGGTGACCTTTCCACTCAATCTTTCTACCCGCCACACCACCTCACAATGGGCGAAGGTGGCGCCGTAAACATCATCTCCAAGGCAATCCTCAAAACCTGCGTGGAAAGTTTTCGCGACTGGGGCCGGGATTGCTGGTGCCCAAGTGGCAGAGACAATACGTGCAAAAAACGCTTTGATTGGCAACTTGGCGAATTGCCCAAAGGCTACGATCATAAATACATCTACAGTCACCTTGGCTACAACCTGAAACCCCTCGACCCACAGGCAGCCATTGGACGCGTACAACTGAAAAAACTCCCCCAATTTATCAAAGCAAGAAAAGACAACTGGGAATACCTCAGGAGCAGTCTCGACACACTCACAGAATATTTTGATTTCTCGCTGCCAACACACGCAACTTCGTGGACACCAAGCGGTTTCGAATGGGATCAATCTGGATCTCATGTGGACTGCTCATGGTTTGGCTTCATGGTTTGCGTGAAACCACATGCGCCCTTCACAAACAGTGAACTTGCACGGTACCTCGACAAAAATAAAATCGACAATCGCATGCTCTTTGGCGGGAATCTCACAAAACAACCCGTTTTTACTCAATTAAAAAAGGATAACCCGCACGCTTTCCGCATTGTCGGAAATTTAAATGGAGCTGACACAATTATGAACAGTGCTATTTTTCTCGGCACCTACCCGGGCCTGACAAAAGCCATGTTGGATTTTGAAATCGAGACAATTAAAAAATTTGCCAATCAATTTCGATAGACCTCAAAAACAGATCTGCGAGACGCCATGCAGGAACGGTTCGTATTATGAATAGACCAGTCCCCAACGGTAAAAAGCCCAGTGAAAAACCGAGGGTTCTTCTCACCGGGGGAACCGGTTTTCTCGGGAGCTATTTTATTCGAGAAGGACTCTCCGCCGGACTATCCATACGGGCGCTGCGTAGGCAAGGCGCAACGACATGCATACCATTGCAAGCACAGCCGGATTGGGTAGAAGGGAACTTGGAAGATTTCCCCGATCAAGGTTTCACAGAATGTGATGTCCTTGTACACCTCGCCGCGTGTGGTGTCAGCCCGCAAAAGGCCACTATGCAGGAGATGCTCATGACTAATGTTGTGCAGTCCTCTGCATTGTGGCAACGAGCGAGAGAAGCAGGTGCAAAACGTTTTGTCATTTGTGGCTCATGCTTCGAATACGGGGCATCGGCAAGCTGTTATGATGCGATTCCTCCAAACGCACCCCTATGCCCAGTAGAGCCCTATGGTGCTTCGAAAGCGGCAGCAAGCATGGCGGCTCTGGCGTTTGCGGCGACAACTCAATGCGAGCTGCTTTTGGCACGCCCTTTTCATTTCTTTGGGGAAGGACAATTTGCAGGAAATTTATGGCCCTCCTTGAAAAAAGCCGCCCTTGGTGGAGAAGATTTTTCAATGACTTCAGGTGGGCAAATCCGTGACTTTTTGCCTGTTGAAGATGTCGCACGCCATTTTGTGACAGGATGCCTGAGAACAGATATAAAACCAGGTGTCGCCATCATTGAAAATATTGGCAGTGGCAGGCCGGAGAGTCTCGCAGATTTTGCACGCCGGTGGTGGACGTATTGGAGAGCCAGCGGAAAATTAAACATCGGCGCGCTTCCCTATAGGGAGAATGAAATCATGCGTTTCGTCCCGGCTATTTAAGTGAATTTTTGAATAGACGTCAATAAAATCCTCAACATGAAGAAAATAAAAAACCTTATTCTCGGCGGGGGTCTCTCGGGAATTTCCTGTTCCTATCATTTGGGTCATGCGCAATGTCTTGTCCTCGAGGAGAAACCAGAACTTTGGGGCCTCTTGGCGACACGGCAAAGAAACGGTTTCACCTGGGACAATGGGCCACATGTCTCCTTTACAAAACAAGAATACGTTCGCGAGCTTTTTGAAAACAACACAAACGGTCGTTTTTCCCAAATGAAGGCCAATGTTGGCAACTGGTTTCATGGCCACTGGATCCGCCATCCGGCGCAGGTTAATCTCTTCCAAGCTCCAGCGGATGTGCGTGCGCGTTGCGTAAAGAGTTTTCTCCAAGGGCAAGAATCGACCAACGCCAATATTCACCCCGCCAATTATCAACAATGGTTGAACGCTTCCCTTGGTGAAGAGTTTGCGACCATTTTTTCTACTCCATACACACAAAAATACTGGACGGTGCCACCGCACAAGATGAGTTGTGACTGGGTGGGTGGGCGCGTCCATCGCCCACGGCCTGAGGATGTCCTCGCTGGCAGTCGGGGCGAGACAAACAAGGATTTTCACTATGTGCAGGAGATTCGTTACCCCATTGCAGGCGGCTACAAAACTTTTGTGGAACAACTGGCAGAGGGCATAAATGCGCGATTAAACTCGAAGGTTGTTTCCATCGACCTGAAAAGTAAAACAGTGCTTACCGAAAATGGATCGATTTTCGCCTACGAACGTTTGATTTCCACTATCCCATTGCCCGATTTTGTACAATGCTGTGAACATGCAAGCCCTGAAATGAAAGCTGCCGCTGCGGCGCTTCTTTGCACAAGCGCTGTTCTTGTTGAGTTCGAGCTGCCCGATGCGGAGAAACGTCCTGAACATTGGCTTTATGTTTATGACTCGGATAAATTCGCAACACGTATAAACTGGACAGAAAAATTATCTCCCAATAATGCCCCCAAGGATTTAAAAGGTGTGCAAGTTGAGGTTTATTACAGTAGAGAGTTTCCACTAACTGTTTCCGATGGCTGTCTTGCCCAGAGAGTTGAGGGTGAACTGGTAGCAATGGGAATTATCGAAAAGCGGGGGCTTTCTAAAAAACAGGTAAACATCACTAAAATCCCCTATGCAAACGTGGTCTTCCTCGCCAATACAGCAACGCAGCTGGAAATTATCTGGCGAGGTTTTGAGGCGTATGGCCTGCAGCGCGAGGTAGGCGATGTCCACCCACTGAGCGATTGGAGTCGAGGGCCTTCCGCTGCTGCGGATGCGCCTTTGATAATGGCGGGTCGTTTTGGCCAGTGGAAATATTTTTGGACCGATGATTGTATCATGCGCGGGCGCCAGTTAGCCATTGTTCCGCATTGAGGATTTTTCAGAAATTTTTTCTTGTAAACTGTGGAAAAACGGCAAGCATCGCGAACAGGAAACAAAAAAAGAGCAAACATGGAGCCCTCCTTCAATCCCGTTGGTCCGGTCGTCCGTGAAGACCACGATCACAACCACATGCCTCGTTGGAGTGCGTGAGTCGGTGTGCGCCCATTTTCACGCTTAAGTTTCATTCCAATCTCATGCCAAATCCACGTTTCACCATTCTTTTGCCTGTTGTCAAGACACGGTTTTTTCAAAAGGCTTTGGACAGTGCCCTTGCACAAAGCTTTGAGGACTATGAGGTCGTCATCCTCGATAATAAGGCTGATGCCGATATTTCCGGCGTTGCGGAGAGCCCTCGTGTCCGTTATCTGAAGAACGCGACCCAGCTCTTGCCGGCGACAAATTGGAACAAGGGTATAGAGGCCTCCCGTGGAGAGTTCATCCTTCTTCTTTCCGATGACGATGAGCTGGAACCCGATTGTCTGCGGGAGATAGATGCTTTTTTGGAAAAGCACAAAAATGAGTTGGATGTTATTCGAATCTTGCGCAGCGAATTTTGGGAAGGTGGGGAAATCACCTCATATAGTTGTCCAGGCAGGGACGTGGAGACGGTGGATGAATACATCTATTACCAGTTCAGATATTATCGCGGCCAGGCACTCTCTGACTTCGTTTTTCGGCGAAGTGCAGCTCAAGCGATCGGTGGTTTTCGCGAGGTAGCTGCCTCCCTGTGCAGCGACAAAATTTTATTTGCTGGGCTTGCTTCGCTGAGAAACAAAGTAGGTAATTTGAATAAAGTCCTTTTGCGTTACCGCTGGCATGGTGCCAATTATACACTTGTTCCACGGCGGGATCTCTATATCGATTCCCTCAGAAGTGATTTTGCTTTTTTTCAGTACAGCGAACAGGTTCTTGAGAAATGCTCGGGGCCTTTTCGAAATCTTGCTATCGCAGTGAACAAGGCAAATTACCAGATTCGACAAAAAACACATTATGCCGACGCCTTGTCTTTCCAAGGCCTGCTTGGCCTTCGCCGCCTTTATTGGGCGACGCCGCCATCGTTTGTTTCACGGCGCCGGTGCCTTCTTTCTGCTTTCGGCACATATTTTCGGCGTAAAATCACCGGGCGCTATTAAATCGCGATAGAGGTCTCAAGAAAAATGGAAATCCAGCTGAAGAAGAGCGATTATCTCTGGGGCTATGTAGCGTTCATTTTTCGCTATGGCAACACGATGCTCATCCTCCCGCTTCTCCTCCGCTACCTCCCGACAGAAACATTTGCGATCGCAGCGCTCTTCGCGTATATTACCACGTTTACCGCACTTTTTGATCTCGGCTTCACACCGTGCATTGCGCGTCAATTTGCCTTTGCTTACAGCGGGGTGAAAGCGCTTCAACACGAAGGCGTTGGCGATGTAACATCCTCTGGGGAAATTAATTACGTCTTACTACGTGCTCTGATTGACACGTCGAGAAAGATTTATGCCATCATTGCCGGCGTGACCCTCTTGACACTTTCCGTTGGTGGAACCTTTTATCTCTGGGAAGTGCTGCAACACAAGCAGCGCGAAGAACTTTTCTGGGAGATATTGCCGATCTGGGGACTGTTTATCGCATCGACTGTGCTGGGCATCTTCTATAAGTATCTCGCTGCTTTGATGGAAGGGCGTGGGGGCATCGGGATTTTAAACAAGCAGAGTGTTCTTATCGGTTTTTGTGTGGTAGTGCTGTCATTTGTCACGTTGCGGAATGGCTGGGGGCTGTATGGCACGACATTTTCCGGTTTTGTTGGCCTTGTTGCGAGTCGCTATTTGTGTCATCGATTTCTCTTCGACAAGGAAATTGTGAGAAAACTGAAAGAAGCAAGTGAAGCGGCTTCCCGATTAAAACTCTTTCCTGTGATTTGGCACAATGCAAAAAAACTGGGGATTAATAGCGTCGGTGTTTTCTTAATTAATCAGATGGGTGGTTTGTTGGGCGGTCTTTATTTGACCCTTGCCGAGACGGCTTCACTCCTGTTGACTTTGCAGGCATTTAGCGTGATCAACATCGCGTCCAATATTTATTTTAACACGAGCATGCCACGTTTTGCCAGCCTTTTTGCGAGACGCAGTAATGAGATTCTCAAACGGGAGTTTTTACGCAGTATGTTGTTGGGCACGTTTATTTTCCTTTGCGGCTTGGCGGCCCTCTTGTTTCTCGGCCCGGTGGTTATTACCTGGTGGAAGAGCAAGACCATCCTTCTTGGCCCCCTGGCTATTGGGCTCTACGGCGTGGCTTTTTTCATGGAGGGCATACACGGGCGTTGCGCCGCATTCATCACAATTAGAAACATCGTCCCTTTTGTCTGGGCCGGCTTGCTAACCGGCTTGGGCAACTTGGCGCTTTCCATTGTTTTCCTTAAGGTCACCTCTCTTGGCGTTATCGCATTTCCTTTGGCCCTGATTATCGCGCATGCGGTTTACAATTTTTGGCGGTGGCCGGTATGGGTTGTTCGCAATTTTCAAATTCGGCTGGGCGATTTCTCTCCCAAAAAACTTCTCGGCTTGACTCCGGGCGGATGATTTTTATGCACAACTAAAGAAGCAAAAATGACAGACGAAAAAACGACCTCACCTGAGCTAGGAAGACATGGGACGATACCCGAGCCACCGCCGCCGTTCGCGCCTGTCCAAGCGCACGATGCCTATTGGCGCGCCCATGTTTATTGCGCGGATAAGGAGCCGCAGCTCACTTGGCGCGCCTCCATCGTGGGCGGCTTTCTTGGCATTCTTGCTTGTGCGTCGGCTCTCTATACCACTTTGACCATTGGCTGGGGTTTTTGTGTCAACATTTCCGTTTGCATCCTTTCTTTTATCGCCTTTAATTTCCTGAGAAATCTTTCCAGCGGGCGAATCCGTCCAATGGGTGTTTTGGAGAATGGTGCCACCTCTTCCATCGCCAACATCACTGGCATCACCCCCTCGCATACAGTTGTTGGCGTTGTAGGGGGGCTCCTCCTTTTGGGCACTTCGCAAGGTGGCGTCAAAGACGGTTTCATGCCTTGGTATTTGCTTGCGCCGATCACTTTTTTTTCATCCCTCCTCGGCACACTCATTGGCATTCCCCTCAAGCGTTCTGTCATCAATGCCGAGCGTTTGCGTTTCCCCAGCAGCATCGCGCTTGCGGAGACCCTGCGCACGCTCTACGCGCATGGGGCGGAGGCCGTGGATAAGGCTCGCTGCCTCATCGGGGGTATCGCTGTCGGCGCTTTTCTTGGGCTCTGGAAAGGCCTTCCAGAAATCGCAGCCATTCTCAAGAAAACCTACAGCATGACTTGGCTGGATGAATTTCTTGTCAACAAAGCACTTCCGGAAATGGTTGCTTTCCCGGGCTTTTTGAACCCCATGAATTGGTGGCAGATTCAAAAAGGAGTGCCCGCTTTTTACGGGGTCGAAGTCAGCCTGATGCTTTTTGGCGCAGGGATGATTGTGGGCCTGCGCGTTTCGCTCTCCATGCTCGGTACCGCTTTGTTGGTCAACTGCTTGCTATTGCCAAATCTTGTCCTCCAAGATCAGGCGAACGTGGGTACGCCGGGCTGGATTCCCAACCTTGAAGCACGTGTGGATCCTGCCACTGGCATCACCACCTACCTTGTCTATAAATGGTCTCTCTGGTGCGGCACGGCTGTCATGGTTTGTGCGGGCCTCACCTCTCTGGCCATGCAATGGCGCTCAATCGCACGGGCCTTCACCAGCCTTCTTAATAAGAAAAATACCCAGATTGATAATGCCCACGATCCACTTGCCGATCTTGAGGTGCCGATGAAGTGGTTTTTTATTGGCATTATCCCAGCTTCCCTGGGTTTGATACTCACGATGTGGCTCGCCTTTGACATCTCGCCGTTCCTCGGGCTCATCGCCGTTCTCCTTTCCTTCGTCACAGGCCTGATTTGTACGCGCTCTTGTGGCGAAGCGGATGTCAATCCCATTGGCGCGATGGGCAAGCTCTCACAGCTCCTCTACTCTGTGCTGCCTGGCGCGCGCGGCAACGCCAGTGTCAACCTCATCACCGCCGGGGTCACTGCCACTGCGGGCGGATCCACTGGTGACCTCGTGGCTGACATGAAGGTGGGCTATCAGCTGGGGATGAATCCGCGCCAGCAATTTTGGTCGCAGATCATCGGCGTCGTCCTCGGCACCATCATCATTGTGCCCATGTGGTACCTCATGATTCCCGACAAGGCCGCCCTCGAAAGCTATAACCCGCCTACCGCTTCCATGTGGGCTGCCGTCGCCAAGTTCCTCACCGATGACGCCACCCAGCTTGCGCACAGCACCAAAGTCGCCATGGTTACGGGCGCCCTCATCGGGATCTTCTTCCCCATCATAGAAAACCTTTTCCCACGCTGGCGCCGCTACATGCCATCCTCCATGGGCGTTGGCATCGCGATGATTCTCCCAAGCGCCATCAGCAACTCTCTCGCCTTCTCGGCTGGGGCCGTTGTCGCATGGCTCTGGTTTAAATATTCGCCGAAAAAAGGTGAAAAATATTGCATTCCTCTCGCTTCCGGATTCGTTGCGGGAGAATCCGTCATCGCAGCATTCATCGCCATCGGCGCCACTCTGCTCAAACTTTGGCCAGAATTCCTCAACAGCATGAAGGAAATTCTTTGACAAACCCCAAAAAAATAGATTTTCCTTTCGCCCATCGCTTTTTATCCCGCACAACAATGCCAAAAACACAAGAAATAGCCGCGACCGACAACGGAAAACAAACTCCACGGTTTTCCATCCTGCTCCCCGTCGTCAAGACGAAGTACTTCAAGGAGGCTTTCGATAGCGCCACCAAGCAACACTTTGAAGATTACGAAATCGTCGTCCTGAACAACAAAGCCGATGCAGACATCGCTTGGGTCAAGGAAAACAAACGCGTACGATATTATGAAAATGAAGAACGCCTGCCTCTTGTGGAAAATATAAACAAGGGAATCGCTTTGCTTAGCGGTGAATATGGCGTGATTCTTTCAGATGACGACATCTTTTGCGAAAATTTCCTCATAGAGACAGACAATTTCTTCCGAAAACATGATGTGGATATAGTACGAGTTCCAAGAAAAGAAATTAACGAATTCGGAGAGACTGTTGGTTTTGCCTGTCCCGCATTTTCAATCGAGAGTTTCGCCGAACATATCTACTACGAATGGCGATATTCCAGGGCACCGTGCCTTTCCGATTTTGCTTTTCGCCGAAAAGCTATTTTGGACGCGGGGGGACTTGATCGGCGCCTAGGGTGGAATATGGATTATTTGCTGGTGGCAAAGATTGCCGCACAGCGTAACAGGATAGGCAGTTTGAATAGCGTACAAATGCATTATCGCTTATCTTCAATAAATAGTACAAATACAATGGGGGCGAAACGTTCCTTGATTCGTCTTTCTGGAGATTTTATTTTGTATGAGGAGATTCGAGGTCTTCTTGAAAAAACAAATGACGAATTTACTCCGCTTGCCATCGAAGAAAATGAGAAAAGAATCCTCCGGCTCAGACATTCATACTATGAATACGAGTATAGCACTGGCGGTTGGAGCGGAGTGCTTTATCTTCATCGGAACCTGCCTGCTGGCGCGCGCCGGAAGGATCTGGTGACATTCCTGCTGAAGCGAAGCCTCGGAACTTGCTTAAATGCCGTTTTGGCTTTCCCACGACGAATTCTTCGCCTTTTCAAATTCCATTAAACTGACATGGATGCTCCATTCTTTTCAGTAATTATCCCCGTCTATAACGTAGAGCGATACCTCGCCTGTGCTGTGGATTCCGTCCTCGGGCAGGATTTTTCGGGAGACGCCGAAATCATCCTCGTGGATGACGGATCAACGGATAGCTCAGGAAAAATCTGCGACGACTATGCCGCACGTTATCCGCAGGTGAAAGTGTTTCATAAAAACAATGCCGGGCAGGCTATTGCACGCAATGTGGGGCTAAAAGTAGCCGAGGGCGAATACATCGTTTTCCTTGACAGTGATGATTGGTTGGAGCGTGATGCTTTTCGCGTTTTCCAAGAGGCGCTTCTGAAGCATTCCAAGGCAGATCTTCTCGGCTTTCTTTTTCAAAAAGTGAGTGAAAATGGCAATACACTTCTGTACCGTACTCCACTCTGGCGTTGCCCGGTGGAAAGCTCGGTGAATGTTCTCGAAATTGCCTCAAAGCTTGATTTGAGCATGTCCGTGTGCGCCTATGTTTACAAACATGAATTTCTTGCTCACGAACAGCTCTCCTTCGTCGAAGGTATTTTGCAGGAAGATGCCGAATTTGCGATACATGCTTTGCTTCTTGCCAAAGAAGGCGTCTTCTTGAACTACCATGGATACAACTATAGAACACGCGCCGGATCGACCATGGAATGCAAAGGAGTCGCACACCTTCGGAAGCGTTTCGAGGATTACCTATTTATTTTTGGAAGCTTGAAGGAAAATGTGAAGAAATTTGGAGAAAACTCCATCCAATATCTCGCGATGCGACGGCAATGCGGACAACTGGTTTTTGCATTTGCTTGGGAATTGTACTCAAAGCCCATTCCGGCAAGTGATGTCCGTAAATTTCTTGCGGCGCTCAAGGAAATGAATCTGCTTCCTTTGCCCTGTAATTTAGGGAGTCGCATTTATTCCCTTTGGGCTTGGTTCGTCAGCAGGAAACTTCCAGTTTTCTTTGTGCGTCTCCTCCAACGCTCGCTCTCGTGGTACACAGGTAGGAGGCAGAAAGGGAGAGGCATGGACCATCCGCAAGAAATAAAATCGGAAAATCCTCAGTTGGTGAGAACTGCGGCAGGTGCAAATGAAGAAAAACTGCAGCTCTTCTTAGCCTCCAATGAAGATTTTTTTGAACATGCCTGTATTACAATACTCTCCGTGGTTTGTAATACTTGCTCTCCCGTTCACATTAATATTTTGACATCAAATCTATCCCCCAACGTGCAAAATCAGCTTGTTCTGCTGAATAAGATACGCCCTTTTTCCATTGACTTCATTCATGTTGACGAGAATATGTTCAAAGATTTCACGTCCAAGATAAAGCGAATTGGCAAGGCTGCTTTTTACCGCTTGGCCATAGCAGGTCTTCGTCCTGATCTGAAGAAGGCTATTTATCTTGATTCCGATATGATTATCAGGACAGACATTCGTACGCTTTGGGAAGAGGATATTCAAGACGTTTATGCGGGTGTCGTTGAAGATTTGATTCCGCGCGAGCAGATCTTATTCCCAAATGAACGCTATTTTAATGCAGGAGTTCTATTGTTGAATCTTGAGCGCATACGCCGGGATTTTTCAATCGAGCGTTTTGTTGAAATTGATCGGGAAAATCCTGGGATTTTGAGATACCAAGATCAAGATATTCTGAATATCGCCTGGTCTGGACGGGTTAAGTATTTGGATTTTCGTTGGAACGTAGGCGCAGCTTGTTTTATGAAACTCCCGCAAGAACATAGAAGCAAAGAAGCAGAAATCAAGAGGGCCTGCATGGACGCAAGAATAGTTCATTTCACCGGGATGCACAAACCTTGGATTTATCCCGCCAGCGAGTTTCCAGAAGCCTATGTTTATGAGTATTTCAAATATTGGCAGATTTTTGAACCAAATAAGCGCATAGTAGCGCCAATTTTCCAAAGGGCTTGCTTGCTGATGTGGCGCAATCATATTCTCGACATTCTACGCGTGTTCAAGAGAAATCCATTCGGTCTTTTCTTAGCCGAACAGCGGGCTGTTATATTGAGACTCAACCGAGACTTTTGCCACACTATGAAGCGATTGCGTAGAATGCGGGAAAAACTATGTTTGTCCAAAAAGAGGGACTTATCCACAGATCATATCAATTAAGGCTGATTATGGAGTGCGAGATTTATAATCCCGCTTTCTCGCGAGGGATTCACCCCCCGCGAATTCCACACTGCGCTGATACGCCTTCGCAAAACGGCGATCTCATCAGGAAATATCACACCAAAGGACCTTATAACAGAGGACGCATCTCGTTTTGGACAGTGGGGGCGATCGCACAGTTTGGGTCGGAAAATTTGTGGATAGAGCACCCTTGCAATCTCAATTTTGTTTAACTACACGCACTCTTCCTCGTAGGACATTTTTGTTATGCATTCCACTTTGCCGGTAATTTCTATCATTGTGCCTGTTTATGGAGCCGAGAATTTTCTCGACCGCTGCATAGTTAGCGTTTTAGACCAAACATTTGCAGGCTTCGAGCTTCTGTTGGTCGACGATGGTTCTCCCGACGAATCTGGCGAAATTTGCGAAGACTATGCACGGAAAGATAAGCGCATCCGTGTTTTTCACAAGGAAAATGGCGGCGTCTCTTCAGCGCGCAATCTTGGCTTGAACGAGGCGCGTGGAGAATGGATTACTTTTCTTGATGCCGATGATTGGCTTGATTCCGATTATATTGAAAAATTCCTCGCCTCACCGGATCTGAAAAAAGATGCCTTGTTGTTTCAAGGCTACAAAAAACAGGGAAGGGTGGGCACAAAAGGGTTTCCACTACGCAAGGCTGGAGCGCGCACCCTAGTCGAAAATAATTTGCTGCTTTGTTGGAATACTTGGGGAAAATGCTACAACCGTGAGATTGTTTGTAAACTTGGCTTGTGCTTTGATCCGCGTTTATCCCTCGGAGAGGATGCCGTCTTTCTTTTCAAATATCTCTCGCAAGTTTCTCGGCTCGATATTGTGGAAGGCAACGCATACAACTATCGCGATACTGAGGGTTCGCTCTCCAAGAGGGCACTTTCGTGGGAAGACCATGCGCTGGGTTCTTCGGCCATCTGTGAAGCAGCGATTCCCCAAGTGCGCCGTTTATTGTCGCGCGAATTTTGCCATTGCATGAGAGTTCTAAATCTCCTTGGTTTCGAACAGTTTGCGTTGCGCCTTGGGACGCTTTACTCGAGCCCGCGTGACAAAAGCGAACGTGTGGCAATTCTACGAAAGACTTTTGGGCCACGTTGGCGCTTACTCTCAAAGTGCCAGCCTTTATTCTCAAAAAAAAGAAAAATGACTGTCATTTGGTTACTTCTCATATTTCTTCCATATACGTGGACGGATTTCCTGCTTGAAAAAACATTGAGCGTCCGCGCTAACTAACCTCTACCGTAAACCATGTTTCCCCCCTGTCGCTATGCCTGAAATAACAGTCATTGTCCCCGTGTATAATGTCGAGAAATATCTCGCTGAATGCTTGGACACTCTTGTCGCGCAAGATTTCGATGATTACGAACTTGTGGTTGTCAACGATGGCTCGACGGACGCGTCACCACTCATCTGCAGGGAGTACTGCACTCGTTTTCCAGAGCGCCTTCGCCTGTTTGAACAAGAGAACAAGGGCTTGTCCGCAGCGCGCAATCTCGGCTTAAACCAAGCACGAGGGAAATATGTTTGTTTTGTGGATTCCGATGACTGGGTTTCTCCGGGCTTTTTGAAGAAATTTCATACGAAAGCATTGGAAGAAGACGCCGGGATTGTTGTCTGTGCCTATCGCGCGCATTACATCGATGGCACGAAGTCTGACTTTCTGGGCGCGGATAAAGTTGGGAGCGATCTTCGCCGCCAACTCATGCTGGGCCAGACTTTTGCCTGCAATAAGTTTTTTCTCCGGGAACTTTTTGACGACCCAGATGTACGCTTTATTGAGGGCATTTGCTACGAAGATCTTGGAACCATTCCCTTGTTGTTGGCACGTGTAGAAAAAGTGGCTGTGATCGACGATCCCATTTATCACTATCGCATTGGGCGACCGGGCGCGATAACTGTTTTTAACGACGAACGCATTTTGCACGTTCTTATTTCCCTCCAGCGCTTGCTGGATTTCATGTCGAAAGAATTTTTGCCCGAATTGGAATGGATTGCCATTCGGACTTGCATTTATAATTACTGGCGCCTCCGTAAGCATCCCAATGGGCGCCAATTTCAGCGGCGCATCCGCAGGTTTCTTTTCGAAAAATTCCCCAAGTGGAAAAAAAATACTTATTTTAAAAACCACAAACAATGGCGGTTTTGTCTGAAAGCGATGCTCTTGAGCTGGGATTTGATGAAGCTCGCGCCCCAATCTGGTGGCAGAAAACAATTTCCCTCATGCGAACAGGACAAGCAACAATAAAACAAATAAAAACGCAGGAAAACACTATGAACAAAAACACAATCCGAGATGAAATCATCGCCTATTTCGAGGCGATAAAAACCGGTCTAAATTGCGTTAAAAACTATTGGAAAGATCTTGTCTTTTCATTTTACGCTTCCTTGTCTCCTGGGGCGAAAATAGGTTTCACGCTGTTTAACCTGTTTTTGTCTCTCTATCTCAGCGCTGTCATTTGCGGGACCACACATCCTTCGACATATCCCAAGCTTACTTTTTTCTCAATGGGGATGATTTTTGTTTTCGCCTTCGTTTTTTCGTTTAATTTGATTATTCTTTTTTGCTCCAAGAGCGGCGTTTTCAATATAAGTCGACAAAATCCGTCGCCTGCCCAAGGCAAAATACAATTTGGAACGTTTGCCTTTTTTGCGATCGCTTGTTTTCTTCTTTTATTTCTCGTCTTGCTGGCGAATTTCCCTGGTGGCACCGCCCCGGATACCGAACACCAATGGAAGCAGGTTCAGACGTTCATCTTTGACGATTGGCACCCAGCCATACACACATTGTTTATCTGGGTCGTAACGAAGCTTGTCAACCATGTCGCTTTTGTCGTATTTATTCAGATAGCCATATTCAGCTTTGGGGTCGGGTACCTTGCTGCGACAATGGAGAGAAGAGGTTTCTCCAAGCGCCTTGTTTTATTTTCGGCTGCCTTTATCATTTTGAACCCTTTCACCTTGAATCTTATGATGTATCCTCTCAAGGATTTGGCGTTTACCATATTGGTGACATATTCTGCGACGTGGCTCATAAACATTTATCTTTCCCGTGGGGCGTGGCTTAAGAAATACGGCAATCTTATTCTCTTTGCAGTTGTGCTGGGAATTGCCAGCAAAATCAGGCACAACGGCATATTCTTCACGATCCCATTGCTCTTGCTCATACCCATTTGCTACTCCCGGCAAACAAAAAAGGCTCTCCTCGTCCCCATACTGGCGGTAGTTGTTATTCTTGGCATCCGCGGCCCCTTATACACTGCTTTGGGGGTTAAATTCGTGCCCAATACGGTTGGAGAATCGGTAGGCATTCCTATGACAATTATGGCCGATGTTTTGGTTAAAAATCCAGAACGCTTGACAGCGGAGACCAAGGCGTTTTTAAACAGAATTGCGGGTGATGAGGAGTGGCTCAGGAAATACTCCCGAGGTGAGTATAATTCCATCAAATATGTCCTTAACGCCCCGCGCGTGGTCGACACAGTCCCAGCTAATGAAATAATGAAGATGACAGTAGATACCATAAGAAATGACCCAAGGAACTCGCTGGAGGCTATTCGTGAGGTTACTTCCTCTGTTTGGGGATTGGATGGTCGCGTTGATATGATAGAGATTCCAGAACCGTTGGACTCTCAGAGACATATTATTTCGCGCCTGTTGAATTATGCCTTTAAATCGTACAGTAGTGCGATCGTAGCGATAGCCCCATTGATCTATGCTTTTACAAAAACTGGCTGGCAGATGCTTGCCTTGCTATTAATTGGCATTCTTTCGTTTTATCGAAACGGTGTAGCCGCACTCTTATTTGTCGTGCCAGCGGTGGCCTATAATTTAGGAACGATGTTATTTCTTGCTGGTACTGACATCCGTTATTTCCATTTTAATGCAGTCATCGTGGTCCCTTTCATCCTTGTGCTATTGGCACGGAAAGAGGCGAAAACGTAAGATGCGAAAACAGTTGGCACAATGGAATCTGTGAAATTGGTGGATAAAACACTCGTGCACTCAGCGCTCACCGCTCTATCATAAAGCTATGACTTTCATGCAGACTAAAACTGAAAACAAAGACAATTTGCCGTGCAAAACGCAAATTGGTAATTCGTTGCCTGCTGAGCACGAGAACATCCCTGCGTTGGATGGACTTCGTGCGGTGGCTGTCACCGGGGTTATCCTTGGGCACATCAACGAAGCTTGGCTGCCCGGAGGTTTTATGGGCGTCGATGTCTTTTTTGTGCTTTCGGGTTTTCTTATCGCCAGCATCATCCACAAAGATTTGCATCAAAATACATTTTCTTTCCGGCAATTTTATCAGCGCCGCATCCAAAGACTTTTGCCTAATGCGGCGCTGGCTGTGCTTGTGACACTCGTTTTTATCTGGCTCATAGGGTTCCAGCGGATGGAAACGCTTTCGGCGCGACACGCTGCTTGGACGCTTCTAAATTTTTCCAATATCTTTGCCTATCAAAATCTGGGTGATTACTGGGGAATCGGAGCTGAGAATTCGCCATTCACGCACTTTTGGTCGCTTGGGATAGAGGAACAATTTTATTTTTTATTTCCCTTGGGAATTTTTCTTCTTTACAAGATTTTTTATCGGTACTCTGGTGTCAAACTCGCGTTGATATTTTTTGGCGTTTTGGGCGTGCTTTCTTTTTTGCTGGGTTTTTGGCAAAGCTTTAGAAACCCAGTTCCAGCCTTTTATTTACCGCCTTTCCGATTTTGGGAATTATTTGTGGGTGTGGTACTCGCCTTGTTTATCCAACCATTTATTCCCAAAAGATCTGCGCAGGGAAAATCGCTCATAAAGACAGTTTTTGCCTTGCTTGGCCTCGCAGTATTGTCAGTTGTGTATTTTTTCTATGACGACATGTTTCCTTTCCCTGGATGGATTGCTGCCGTACCCGTTATTGCGAGTGGTTTGGTGATTCTTTCGGTTACGACAGGCAAAAGCATTGTTTCGCGTCTGCTTTCATTCCGCCCTATAGTGCAGATTGGAAAATATTCTTATTCGCTATACCTTTGGCACTGGCCAGCAATAATTTTAGCAAAATTTTCACTCCCATTTGAAGATTTGGAGATAAATGTTCTTATTGGTGCCGTCGCGGGAATTATTCTATCGATATTGGCTTATTACTTTGTGGAGAGACCGTTGCGCATTCGTAGTGGTACTGGAAATGTTGGGAAACGGCGTTATGTGACGACGGCTTTGCTATTTAGCCTTGCGATGGGCGCTTCCTTTGCGACGATGGAAAAATATGAATCCAGGAAAGTTGCTGAAGAACTCGCAATCAAAGGAATGAAGGAAAAACTTGAGTTTGCGCCGATACGCTATTCGGGCGAGTTGTATGAACTGCGCGACGGTGCGCGAGCGGAGCCGGTTGTCTTGGAAGGAAAGCGGAAAAATGTTTTTTGGGCGACAGGCACTGGCAAACGCGTAAACGATGTCCAATTTTTGAGATTCATCGGACCATTACCCAAAACATCCCTTGCGCATTCTGTTATAGAGAAGAATTTTGGTGCTCCCGATGCCTTGCGAGTTATGCTGGTGGGCGATTCACACGCGCAGATGTATGGGCTCAGTATTGAGGAGATTGCAGTGAGCAGGAAGTTAAATGTGCGTTTTGATACTCGCACAGGCACGAGGCTTTTTGAGTTAAAGAAAAGAACGCGGGCCATAGCGGAGAATATAGCGGTATGGAAACCGGACATTCTTATTTTTGCGGAACGTTGGGATCTTTACAGGCCGCATTTGTTGAAAAGAAAACTATCAGAGCTTATGCAAGAGATTCAACCGCATGTGTCCACGGTACTTTTAGTCGCGCAAGTTCCTGTCTGTGAATATGGGCAAAATGAAAATCTCCGTGAAAGAATCAATTTACTTTCCATTAAGGAGGACTCTACAACTCCGAAAATGTTGCAGGATAAAAAGGAAGGGATTCGTCGAAAGAATCTTGCGATCCTCGAAGAAATTACTCAGACATTTCCTGTCAGTTCATTGATACGCGCCGACCGCTTTTTTACTAGGCCAGACGGTTCAGTGCTTTATGCAGAGGGCGGGAATTTTTATTATCAGGATAACAATCATCTTGCGATGGATGGCGTAAATCTCGTCAGGCCATTATTCGAAGACGCCATAGACAAGTTCATCGAACCCAAAAAGAAAACATCAGCGCAGGGGGAGGAGGAATTTGCAGGGGATCAATCCCCTGCTGAGAAAGCGGGATTAAAATCCCGCACTCCATAACGGGACGCGTCTTCTTTTCAAACAGTCTTTATTGAAGGCAAAAACAAATCTCTGGCAAAATTTAATTTGACAAAAGACGAAGGAGTATAGAAATGAGGGATACAAAATTTCATTTTTCCTCCTTCTAAAACCGATTTTTTATGCAAACAAAAAATATCCACAGCGAAAGAACAATATTGAACGACACCCAACTGGGTCGCTCGTTGCCTGCCGTGCACGAGAACATTCCTGCGCTGGATGGACTTCGTGCAGTGGCTGTCGTCGGGGTTATTCTTGGCCATGTCAGCGACCTTCTTTTACCGGGGGGGGGCATGGGCGTTGATATCTTTTTTGTCCTTTCGGGTTTCCTTATCGCGAGCATCATCCACAAAGATTTGCATCAAGGTACGTTCTCTTTCCGTCAGTTTTACCTTCGGCGTATCCAGAGGCTTTTGCCCAATGCGGCGTTGACGGTGGTGGTGACGCTTCTCTTTGTTTGGCTCATTGCCCCTCAATGGGTGGAAAGGCTTTCAGGGCGCCATGCCATCTGGACTCTTCTGAATCTTTCCAATATTTTTGCCTTACGTACCCTCGGCAATTATTGGGGTACCGCTGCTTCTGACGCTCCGTTCACTCATTTTTGGTCGCTTGGGATAGAGGAGCAATATTATGTCCTGTTTCCATTGGTATTTTTCTGTGTTTATAAATTATTTCGTCAGAGAAATAATACGATGCCGATCCTGATTTTCTTTGCTATTCTTGCGGTGACTTCCTTTGCATTCTGTTTACGCGAGACATTGCGAGAGCCAACCAGCGCTTTTTTCCTTCCTCAGTTTCGTTTTTGGGAGTTGCTTGCAGGCGCAGCACTTGCATTGCATGTCAAGCCATTTATCCCAGTCTCAGTGAATCGCCCACGCGCGAAATCATATGTGAAGACAATTTTGGGGATCTTTTGTTTGGGGGTGATTCCCCTATTCTATTTTCTATATGACGATGGCCTGTTCTTCCCCGGGTGGGTGGCACTGTTGCCGGTTTTGGCGAGTATTGGAGTGATTTTTTCGATTACTACTTCGAAAGGTATCGCTTCGCAACTACTTTCTTTTAAGCCTGTTGTGCAGGTGGGGAAGTATTCTTATTCGCTCTACCTCTGGCATTGGCCAGCTATCGTTCTTGCCCGACATTGTCTTCAATTCGAAGACCCGACGCACAGTGCCTTGGTGGGCGCGCTTATAGGAATCCCTTTGGCTGTTTGCGCGTACCATCTTGTCGAACGTCCGCTGCGCATTTGTAACGACGGGGGGGGGGGATACGGCGATTTGTGATTACCGTATTACTTTTTATTCTTGCACTGGGCAGCGCGTTTGCGATGAGAGCAAAATTTTACGCAAGAAGAACAGCAGACAATCTGGCAATTCAAGGAACGGTAGAGAAGCCTGAGCTTGAACCCATATATTATGGTCATTACCTGCATGATGCGCGTAGAGGAGCCAGGTCGGATCCTGTTGTTTTGGAAGGTCCGCACAAAAATGTGTCGTGGTTTCCAGGGGGCGAGGATGGGAAGATCCGGTTGTTGAGATTTGATAATCCGTTGCCCTATGATCGGTCCAGAGACCTTGGCATAGTGAAAATGTTTGGCCCTCCTGATGCTTTCCGTGTCATGCTCGTGGGGAACTCAATTGCCGCGATGTACGCGCTCGATTTTGAAGGAATAGCGAGAGACAAAAAGATCAACATATGTTTTGCAATCTATGAAGGGATGCCGTTGTTTGAAGCGAAGAGGCACTTGTTCACCAAAAGTGATAACGAGGCAGTATGTGAAGAAGTTTCCCGATGGAATCCGGATGCGCTTGTTTTGTCAATGCTTTGGGATTCTTACCCAACGGCATTTCTTAAAAAGGAGCTTTATGATTTCATTGCAAAAATTCAACCTTATTCAAAAAAGATAATCCTCGTTGCTCAGCCCCCTACATGTAAATATGGAAATAAGGAGGATCTTCGTGTGAGGATCAATCTGATGGCGATAAAGGAGAAAACGAAGATGCCACGAATGGAGCGAAACGAAAATAATGGGCGTTTTTTGCGGAACCTCGCTGTATTGGAGGAAGTCTCTCAGGTTGTTCCTAATTGTTACCTTGTCCGGGTAGACCGTCTGTTTACCAAGGCGGATGGCTCTATCCTGTATGCGCAGGAAGGAAAACTTTTCTACAGAGACCCTGAGCACCTTTCCAGAGATGGGGCCGAGCGCGTGCGCCCCTTGTTTGAAGAGGTGCTAGAGAAAGCGATGAAATTAAAGAAGGAGCAGAATCACTGAATGCCAATGAAGTTCTAAGCGAATCCCTCTTGCCGAAGCCCCACGATGATTTAGGCGAAGGTGCGCGATTGGCAGGAAGGGAAATAGATCTTTCGGGGCTTGGGCATACAGGCGCATTGTCACACACGAAAATATCCAATCATGGGAAGAAAAAAAACTGTTTTATTTGCCATCGATGCCTTGTATGGCGGCGGTGCGGAAAAGGTACTGATTCATGTTTTGGAACGCCTGGATCGTTCCAAGTTCGACGTGAGTCTTTTTTTGTTCACGAAGTGTGGGGAGTATCTTAAGAAAGTCCCTGAAGACGTCAAGCTTTTGTTTCTATTTAAGGATCCTTTGGGGTCAGGGAATGCTTTGGTGCGTTTCTTCCGGCTTGTGTTGCGCTCGCTAGTAATACGTCTTGCCAAGTGTTTCCCTGGCGTTTTGCGCTTTTTTGTTCGCCTTCCCATGGCGTATGATAGCGGTGTTTCTTTTTGCGAAGGTGTCAACCTTTTATTTTTTGCTGGTTTGGAGGGAAGTTTTGCGCGTCGCGTGAGTTGGATTCATCTCGATTTGAGACGCAATTCTTTTGCCTTGGGCTTGCGAGAGTTTTCACGAGTGTTGGGAAAATACGACGATTTTGTTTTTGTTTCTCGTGGGAACAGGGAGAGTTTTTCTCATTTTTTCCCGGATTTGGAACGCGAGCGCTTGCACGTCATTTATAACCCGGTGGACGTGTCAGGGATTTTGCGCAAAAGTCTGGAGGTGGAAAACATTCCTTCATCTCCACCGGGGCGATTCCGCATTATGAGTGTGGGGCGCCTTGTATCCGTCAAGCGTTTTGATCGCTTAATAAAAGCGTGCAAAATGCTTTGTGCAAATGGCTGCCAAATCGAACTCTTTATTTTGGGTTCTGGCCCAGACGCGCCACAACTCAACAGACTCATTGCCGAATTGGATCTGGGAGATGATGTGCACTTGATTCCCTTCCAAGAAAATCCGTATCCATGGCTGAAGAGTGCGGATGTGTTTGTCTCATCTTCGGATTCCGAAGGCCTGCCCTTGGTTGTTTCGGAAGCCATGATTTTGGGGGTTCCCATTGTGGCGACGCGGACGGTCGGGGCAGGCGAGGTGTTGGAAAATGGCAAGTATGGAGTCTTGACCGACTTTTCTGAGTTGGCTTTGGCTGAGGCGTTGATGGGACTTTATCGCGAGCCCCAATTGCGCGAATCTTGCAAGAAAGCGCTCCATGAGGCCTTGGAAAAAAAGCTCTTGCCATTCAGTGCCACCGTTGAGAGTGTGGAGCGGATACTATGATCGTCGAAGGGCAAAGCATTCGTGCCAGCGTGGTCATGTCCGTCTTGAATGGCGGGCAGGCCTTGGTGCGCGCCTTGGACAGTGTTCGCGGGCAGAGTTTTGAGGATTACGAATTCATCATCGTGAATGATGGCTCGACGGATGCGACCGCAGCGATTTTGGCCGAACACGCACAGCGTGACTCGAGAATACGCTTGATTCACCACGAGCGCAATGTCGGGTTGGCGGCTTCGTTGAACGAGGGTATTGCTGCTGCGCGGGCGGATTTGATCCTCCGTGCGGATGCGGATGACTTCAATTTCCCCGAGCGTTTTGCCAAACAAGTGGCGTTCATGGAGGCGAATCCCACTGTTGATGTTCTTGGTGGTGCCATGGAACGTCTAAATACGGCCGGTGTTGTCTTTTCAATTACTCGGCAGCCGGAAACGGACCGGGAGATCAAGGCGAAAATGTATCGGCGCGTGCCTTTTTTTCATCCGACTGTTGCCATGCGCAAGACCTTTTGGCAGAAGAATTGCGGCTATGACCCTCGCTGGAAGCGCTGCGAAGATTTTGATTTGTGGATTCGTGGCTACAAGAGTGCGCGATACCATAACTTGCCCGATGTTCTTGTGCGCTACCAAGCGCCACGCGAGCTGAAGACGCAAAATTTACAGGAGGTTTTCCGAATGATCTTCGCCAATGCCCGCCGCCATGGAGATTGGCTCAAGCCATTGTTGGCCATTGCCAAGTTTTCCATTGCCACTTTCTATTTCCGCCTGCGCAAGGGCGGGAGCAAGTATTTTTCCAACGACTGAAAAACGCAAACTATGAATTTGTTGAACTACGCAAAAACGAGCTTGGACGTCTTGTTGACTTTCTTGTTTTTCTTCTCATTTCCTTGCAACGTCTTTTATCGGAGCAGCGTGCTTGCGCTGCCGATTATCCTTCTGCTTGTGGCATTTAATCGTAAGACGATGCAGAAAGTGTATGCCCTCGTGCGTACGAGTCAGGTCTGGCGCTCGCTCGCTTGGCCGCTGATTATGGCAATATATACCTGTCTTTGGACGCGCATTCTTCAGGCCTTTGACGATAGTCTTGTCCGTTCAAGCCTCATTTATTTTGCTTTCCTCGTCGGAAGTTTTCTTCTATACTGCCACCTTAGTCGGCGTCATGGTCCTCTCGGGGTATTGAGAATTATTTTCTACGTTTTTGTTGTTCAAAGTGTCATCCAGATAATTTCTTTTGTATGGGAACCCTTCTTGCAGCTTTCGCGAGAGATTAGCCCGATTGCAGAAAGCTCGGATGTATTATATGGGTATATCACATGGCGTGGGTTTGCTTTGAGCGGCGTCAAGTTTTTTGGGCTTTCGGTGGTCTATTCACTTGTATTTGTATGTCACGTTTTCTTTCAAAAAAAGAATTTTGATTGGAAGGAACTAGTGCTACTTGTCGTCTTTGTTACTGGTGGTTTATTCAGTGCTCGCTCTTTCTTTTTGGGAATTCTCGTGGCGCTGGGTGTGCTCGTTCTTTCATCGCGAGGGCTTAAAACTATTTTCAAACTGACTCTTGGCGCGATTCTTTTGATTTTTGCCTTCCCGATCATAGCTCCTATTGAGGTGCAGGAAAAATTCTCTGGCCAACTCTTCCCTTGGCTTTTCGAGTTCTATCACAGCTATCAGAATACGGGAAAGGCAACAGTGAAATCCTTCAACGCCCTGATGGACGGGCACCATTTTGCCTTGACAGCGAAACAGATTTTTCTGGGAGATGGTTGCTATGAGACTTTCGATGGAATGCCGTACGGTGATACGGATGCCGGTTATTGGCGGGTATTGTTATTTGGCGGAATTCCGTATCTTCTGTTGCGTGTTTTCTTTATATTGCGGGTACTCCGCCCGATTTATTTATTGCGTCTTCGTAGTGCCAAAATGCTCTTTTTTTCGCTCTTTGGGATGCTCATATTATTTGAGGTGAAGGGAGATGTTTTGGGCGGGTTAACGATGATGACCATGTGTCTTTTCATCTTTTCGATGAGCGTACACGAGTTGAATTTGACTTGGCATTCAGGCGCACGCCTTGGGGTGCACGGCTGGGTGTTTCCCAAGTTGTTTCCGCGTAATCTAGGGGTGGCGCGGATCCAGCAGTACCTTCAGGAATCCCCAAAGCAAGCATCGCCAAAGAAGATATAGTGAAAATACAAAAAAGCCAGATATTTCTTGTCGGTCATTTCCCTCCACGAATTGGGGGCGTTAGCATTCACCTCGCCCGAGAGTTTGCGCTTTTGCAACAACATTTCCATATCCGTGGGTTTGACATGGCTGGAGATCGAGAAGAAAGCTCCACCAACGAGCTTTGCAGAGGGCCAACCTGGCGCGTTATTTTCAAGTTGTTAGCGGAAATTGTCAGCCAGCGCCCGAGAGTGGTTCACTTTCATATTTCGGCTGGAAGAAACGCCCCCGTTATTCTACTCATGGTCGCTTGGGCAGCTTTTTTTTCCAAGACGGTTTTGACCATACACAGCGGCTCTTTCCCAGCCTATCTCAAGGCGGTCTCACGGTGGCGACGTTTCTGTTTTCGACGGCTCTTTAATACCTTGGATTTGTGCATTGGCGTGAGTCGGCAAATCACGGATGCCATCGCTGAAAGTTTTCCCAAAGTATCTTGTCGCTACGCGGTGATTCCTGCCTTTATTGCCGTGCCAAGGAAACAAAAAAACACAAGGGAGAAACGGGATTATATAATTGCATCTGGCTATGCGACAAAAACATATGACTGGATGTGTCTGCTTGATGCCGTGGAAAAAACCAATGGCCTAAAGCGCTTGGACATGGTGTTTTACAACACCTATCACTCTCCCTATTATGAGCAGGTGCGGGCGCGCATCCGGGAGATAAAAGATTTGGAAATCCGTATGTTTAACGACCTTCCACAGGACGTTTTTCAAACACTTCTATTGGAAGCAGATATTTTGGTAAGGCCCACGCTGAATGACGGAGACGCTGTCGTCATTCGGGAAGCCTTGGCAGCCGGGCTCTTTGTTATCGCATCGGATGCGGCTGTGCGACCACGCGGCGTGCATCTTTTCCCAACATCAGACCCGGATGCACTTGCACAATGTCTGGATGCACGCGCCTCTTTCCCTGAGACTGAAATACCCGCCAATGAAGTTGATTTCTCGACACCGCTACTTAGAGCCTTACAGGCACTCGCCTGCATTCCAGGTGACGTGGCGCTGGAGAATGAATAAGGAGCGCCACAAATGAAATTCTTATTTTCCAAAACTTCATCACACATTTCCACTGATACGGTAGCGTTGGATGATTTTCGCAACAATAATTTTGATTTGGTCCGTTTATTTGCCGCCTCACAGGTTTTATTTTTTCATGGTGCATTTCATCTGAAATATTCTCTTGGCGATTTTTGGTTTTTGGAAGCTTTTAAGGGCGTGCCGATTTTTTTTGTTGTCAGTGGTTTTCTTGTTTCGGCTTCCTTCGAGCGCAGTGAGAATGTGCGCGGATATTTTTTGAATCGCTCCCTGAGGATTTTCCCCGCGCTCTGGGTCTGTCTCTTGGCCACGGTAGGCGTTATACTTTGGTATGGTGTGAGTTTCCGTTGGTGTGAGTTCTTGCCGTGGCTTGTGGCTCAGAGCACTTTTGGACAATACTACAATCCTGATTTTCTGCGCGGTTTTGCGACAGGAGTGATGAACGGCAGTCTTTGGACGATCCCGATTGAGCTTCAGTTTTATCTTTTTTTCCCGTGCATTTTTCTTTTGCTGCGGAAAATTTTTAGCCGGACTCCGCGCAATGCGGAGATTGTCGGTGCTTTTGTTTTCTTCCTCTGTTGTGCCCTGTTTGTGCTATGGCTGCGCGATGTGCTCCCAGGGCGATATTCAGCGGCGTACGCGCTCTTGCATAATTCTGCCATGCGGTATTTTTATCTCTTTGTTCTCGGTTGGTTTCTCCAGAGGAACATCTTGAGTTTGCGCCGCGTGTTTTTCGGGAAAGCTATTTTTTGGATCAGCTTTCATTATTTTTTTACATGGCTTTTTGTGGTGAAGGTCGGTTTGCTTTACCATCCAAAGCTGTTCCATTGTTTCAATGTCCTTTCCGATTGCGTCCTTGGCTGTGTGGCCATTTCTTGTGCCTACACCTTTCGTGGTCTTGCGGCGAAGTTGACACGGGGAAATGATATTTCCTACGGCGTCTATATTTATCACATGCCTTTGGTAAATATAATGATTATCAACGGCCTCTCTGGAAATCCTTTGTCTTTGCCTATTTTGCTTGTGGGGACTGCCATTTGCGCACTTCTATCTTGGTTTCTCGTGGAGAAACCCTGCCTCGCGTTTAAGAAACGAACACTCCGCGCTTTGGGGTGAATTTTTATCCAAAAACACAATGAGACAAATACTTCAAAATCTAGGCTCTGGGGAGACTATCTTGGCAGAAGTGCCGGCGCCCGGCGTTCGCTCGGGCTGTTTGCTCGTCGAAACAGAGTTCTCTCTTGTCTCACTTGGGACGGAAAAAATGCTGGTGGATTTCGCTCGTTCTGGCTGGCTGACCAAAGCAAGCAAACAACCGGAAAAAGTCAAACAGGTACTCCAGAAGGTAAAAACCGATGGTCTTTTTCCGACTTTGGAGGCCGTGCGAACAAAACTTGATGAACCGATTGCGCTTGGTTATTGCAATGCTGGACGCGTTGTCGCCGTCGGAGCTGGTGTGCAAGGCTATAATGTGGGCGACCGCGTGGCGTCTAATGGCCCTCACGCCGAGCTTGTTTGTGTGCCTGAAAATCTTTGTGCGAAGATCCCCGAAACGGTCACTTCCAGCGATGCCGCTTTCACTATTCTTGCTTCGATCGCATTGCAGGGGATTCGCTTGTTAAATCCTACTTTAAGTGAGCGCATTGCAGTGACAGGCCTAGGGCTTATCGGGCTTGTCGCTGTGCAGTTATTACAAGCCAATGGATGTCGTGTTTTGGGCATTGATATTGACCCGGAAAAATGTGCTTTGGCCCGCGAATTTGGCGCTGAAACAGTCAATCTTTCTGTGGGTGAAGATCCGCTTGCTATTGCAAAAGAATGGACGAAAGGGCAGGGTGTCGATGGCGTGCTTATTACGGCCTCCACGCCGAGCAGCGAACCTGTTTCCCAGGCGGCGCGCATGTGCCGGAAGCGCGGACGCATTGTTTTGGTCGGTGTGGCAGGCCTAGCACTAAAGCGTGCTGAATTCTACGAGAAAGAGCTCTCTTTTCAGGTCTCCTGCTCCTACGGGCCCGGACGCTATGATGATGTTTATGAACAAGAAGGGAATGACTATCCGCTCGGTTTCGTACGCTGGACAGAGCAACGTAATTTCACCGCAATACTGGATTTGCTTGCTGCGCAAAAGCTTAATCTGTCGCGTCTTATTTCTCATCGTTTTGATTTCGATAAATCTCTGGAGGCTTATTCGGTTGTCGCTACCGGGAAGGCGATGGGGATTCTCTTGGCGTACGCTTCTACGGGTGAAGCGAAGTTTAGTCGCACCAAGATGCTTTTCTCGAAAGCTGAAGCTCGCAGCGAAAATGGTGTGTGCCCAGTAGTTGTTGGTTTCCTAGGAGCAGGGAATTTCACTGGGCGCATTCTTTTGCCAACCCTGCATAAGTTGCCTGTCCATCTACACACTATTGTCTCGAACGGTGGGGTGGCCGGCACGCATCTTGCAAAGAAATTTGGATTTCTGGCGTCGAGTACCGACCCGGAATCTGTTTTGTCCGAGGAGGCTATAAACCTTGTTTTTGTGACGACGCGCCACAATGCCCATGCTCGACAGGTGATCGCTGCGCTTGGGGCAGGGAAACACGTTTTTGTAGAAAAGCCACTCTGTCTGACTTTAGATGAATTAAAAGAGATTCAGGCTGTTGCAGAGGCAAGGCCGAAGCAATTATTGATGCTCGGTTTTAACCGCCGTTTTTCACCGCATATACAAACTCTTAAACGCGAACTCACTGCAATGCGCGGCCCTAAAAGTTTTGTTTTTACGGCCAATGCCGGGGCGATTCCAGAAAGCCATTGGACGCAGAACTTGATGCTTGGTGGCGGGCGGATTGTGGGCGAGGCCTGCCACTATTTGGATTTGTTGCGACATCTCGTTGGCGCCCCCGTTGCGAAGGCCTCCATTCATTATCTGGGTGGCGAAGAAGGGCGGACGCGCGACACAGCCACAATCCAACTTATGTTTTGCGACGGCTCCATCGGCACCGTTCATTATTTTGCCAACGGAGACAAGGGTTTTCCCAAAGAAACACTGCAAGTTTTTGCCGCAGGAAAAATATTCACTGTGGATAATTTTCGGAAAACTTTGGGCTTTGGGACGCGCAAGCACAAACTTTGCAGCGGATGGCAACAGGATAAAGGGCACGCCGCCGAACTTGTTGCCCTGATGGAAGCGGTCGCGACAGGAAACCCCTCACCTGTGCCTCTTGATGAGATTATAGAGATCAGTCGATTGTCTATTTTACTCGCTGGTGGCACTGGCAATGAAAGAAATGTAGACTGTGATGCTGAGAAATAAGAACAACGGAGCACAAGTGCCCGCCTGGGATGAGAACATCGCCACATTGCGTGCTTTCGCGATGATGCATGTTTTGGTTGTGCACAGCTTGTTTTGGCCAGTGCATCCTGAACTTTATTCGGATGCATCGATTTTCCGAGCGCTTTTTCTCTTCGAAATGCCCTTGTTCTTTTTTCTGACCGGTGCGTGCAACAAGTCTGGGAAACGTGGTATTCTCAATTTTTATTTTTCTCGTTTTCAACGTATTGTGCCTGCCTATCTCGTGTATTGTCTTTTAGGCGCGGCCCTTACCTTCGCCACGGGGAAAGGACTGCGGCAAGGGTTTAGCGACATTTTTTATCTTTTTTCCGTATTTCCGCCGCCTGGGGCGCCCGTCACGCACTTGCCGTATTTGACTCGGGCGCTTTGGTTTGTCCCTGTTTATTTATCCATTGTTCTTATTTTGCCGCTTCTTCAAAGGATCCATCATTCTTGCCGCCAGCCCTACGCCTGCATTCCCTTTGTTGGCTGTGCGCTCATTCTTTTCGCTCTGGTATTTTTCTCGTTCCCGGGAAACCCCAGAACTGGAAATATTTTATCCTATGTCATTTTTTATTCTTTTTGGGCCTATCTTGGATTCTATTACGACAGATTGGATCTACGCGCTGCAGTGAAGACGAAGATCAAGGTGATCCCTCTCATCATCGTTTGTTTTTCCATAACAGGTGTTTTTGTTTATGGAAATAAAAACTTTTCGGATATGCAGGCCAATAAATTTCCGCCAAATTTTGTTTTTCTGGCCTATTCACTCGGAGTAATGGGTTTACTGTATCTTTTTTATTCAACACTTCATCGTTTCCTGGCCTTTTGTCGATGTCTTCCTGCTTTTGCTTGGATATTCACGCAATATTCCACGCACACATACACGATTTTTCTGTATCACCCTCTGTGTTTTCTGGCCATAAAATTTTTATCAGAATGGCTTGCTCTATGGGATAAACTTTGTGCCCATCCGTTTCTTTGTATTTCTGTCCATGCAGTGCTGGCGATTCCTCTCGGTGCGATTTTAGGGCGTTTTCTTTCGTGGCCTGAGCGCATTAAGTTTTTCCCTGTAATTGGGAAGTCGTGAATTGCCCAGCCGCAATAAATTTGACAATACTTCCTACTCTATGGATAAAAAAGAAATCGTTGTTGTGGCCGGTACAAGGCCGGAATGCATCAAAATGGCCCCAGTCTATTTTGCACTAAAAGAATCGAGGTTATTATATCCCGTTTTTCTTTCCACGGCGCAACACCGGCAGATGCTTGATCAGGCGCTTGCCGTTTGGGGGATAACGCCGGAATATGACCTGAATCTTATGCGCCCAGGGCAAACTCTCCCCGATCTTACCGCGAGTGTTCTCAAGGAAGTCAGCGCCTTTCTCTCCGAGAGAAAACCTGCTGCCGTATTGGTGCAAGGCGACACAACAACAGTGCTCGCTTCCGCTCTGGCAGCATTTTATGAGCAAGTGCCCATTGGCCATATTGAGGCGGGACTTCGCACGGGTGACATGCGCGCACCGTTTCCCGAAGAAATGAATCGTCGGTTGACAAGCCCGCTCGCACGCTGGCATTTCTGTCCGACAAGCTGGAGCCGAGAAAATCTTCTGCGCGAGGGTATCGCGGAGAATGTCTGCCATGTCACCGGAAACACGGTCATTGACGCCCTTCTACGCGTTCGCAACCAATTGTCTTTCAGTAAAAGGTGCATTGAAAACGTTTTGGAGCGTTGCCAAATCCCTGAGCGATTTGCCAGGCGATTTCTGTTTCCTGAGGAAAGTTCCCCTCAGCGCTGGATCCTTGTCACAGGACATCGCCGCGAATCCTTTGGCAGTGGATTTGGGGCGATTTGCCAGGCTCTTTTACGGCTCGTGGAAGGTGATGAAAATCTTGGCATTTTGTATCCCGTTCATCTTAACCCGCAGGTGCAGGAGCCCGTCCGGCGCATTCTTGGCAATCACGCTCGAGTAGCGTTGATTCCGCCGGTGGATTATTCCGATTTTATTTGGCTCATGAACAAATGCTATTTTGTATTGAGTGATTCGGGAGGGATTCAGGAGGAGGCTCCTGCCCTTGGAAAGCCTGTCCTCGTCATGCGCGAGACGACGGAACGCCCCGAGGGCGTTCAGGCTGGCACTTGCCGCCTTGTGGGAACGGACGTCAAAAAAATACTTCAAGAGGCGCAGATTTTGCTTGAAGACCGCGCGGAATACGACCGACGGAGCCAGCTAAAAAATCCGTATGGTGAGGGTGATGCCGCACTAAAAATCCGCTCCATTCTCGAAAATGCGTTGGTTCGAAAATAAATCAAAAAATCTTCTTGCAAGCGCGGCCCTGCCTATGGCATGAGGGTGCACATTTTCTTTTCTCACTAACACAGCCACTTTTTTCATATGTACCACGAAGGAAATAGCAAAAACGTTATTATCGTCGGCGCTGGCCCTGCAGGGCTTACGGCGGCTTATCGGCTGCTCAAGGCGCGCCCTGAAACGCGAGTTTTGCTTTTCGAAGAGACAGCCCTGACGGGCGGCATCTCAACGACGATTGAGCACAATGGGAATCGGATCGACATCGGCGGGCACCGTTTCTTTTCGAAGAGTCCTCTGGTCAATGCGCTTTGGCGTGAGCTGTTGCCTACCCAAGGTGCCCCGTCCAAGGACGACGCCATCCTCGGTACCGAAAAGAGTTTTTTGCAAGGTGGGCCAGACCCCGAAAAGACGGATATTGTCATGCTCATTCGCGAACGTGTTTCGCGCATTTTTTACCGGCGGCGCTTTTTCGATTACCCGATTTCCATCTCCACCGCGACCTTTATCAACATGGGTTTGCTGAACACGGTGGTCGCCGGCTTCAGCTATCTTTATTCGTCGGTGTTCAAGCGCGACGAGAAGTCTCTGGAAGATTTTTACATCAACCGTTTTGGGAAAAAACTCTACAAGCTGTTTTTTGAACACTATACGGAAAAAGTCTGGGGAGTGCACCCGTCGGCGCTCTCTGCGTCGTGGGGTGCGCAGCGCGTCAAAACGCTTTCTCTTGTGACAATCGCCAAGGAGATGTTGTTAAAGTTTCTCAGTCCATCGTATCAAAGCAAACAAACATCACTCATCGAGCGTTTTCATTACCCCAAGCTTGGTCCTGGGCAACTGTGGGCAGTCATGGCGCAGAAGGTGGCTGAAATGGCAGAGAAATCAGGTGGCGGGATTTTCTATAACGCTGCCGTTACGGGATTAAGTATTTCAGATGGGCGCGTGACGGAAGTCGAAGTAAAATCGAATGGTGCAAGCCAAAAATATCCAGTGGAATTTTTGTTTTCTACGATGCCGGTGAAAGATTTGGTTTGTGCGATGGGCAGCAATGTTCCAGAAAAAATTGGCCAAGTCGCCGCGAATCTGCCCTATCGTGATTTTATCACAGTCGGCTTGTTGGTAAAAAAACTGAGACTGAAAAACAAGACGAACATAAAAACGGTTGGCAACATCGTCCCCGATTGCTGGATTTATATACAAGAGCGTGATGTTAAAATTGGGCGCTTGCAGATCTTTAATAATTGGTCGCCCTACATGGTCAAAGATTTTCAGAACACTGTCTGGATCGGTTTAGAGTATTTTTGCAATGAAGGCGATGACCTCTGGGGGATGGACCGCGAGAAGTTTATTAGCTTTGCGATAGATGAGCTGGTGAAGATCGATATTATTGAGAGGGGCGATGTGCTGGATGCCAACCAAGTCAAGGTGAAGAAAGCATATCCAGCATATTTTGGTGCGTATGACGATTTTCCTGTTGTGCGTGAATATCTCGATGGTGTGGGGAATTTATTTTGTATTGGGCGCAATGGACAGCATAAGTACAATAACATGGACCACTCGATGCTTACGGCTGTGAAAGCGGTTGAAGTGATGCTGGGGGGCGAAGGAGGCAAGAGCGCCATCTGGGATGTCAATACTGAGGAAGAATACCACGAATCGCAGAATAAATAAGTTGATGACAGGGGAGTTTACATGAAAGAAAAGCTACAAATTTTTTTAATTGCCAAGACTCAGCAGACGCATCTCCAATTTATTCGGTATATTGGAGTGGGTGGCGTCGCTGCCGTGGTCAACATTGGGCTGCTCGTCATTTTGGGGGAAATGTTAGCCCTGAATTATTTGCTTGCCAATGTGTTTGGTTTCATCGGTGGCTTGACGGCTAATTATCTCCTGAGCCGTATCTTTGTTTTTACCCAAGAAGGCGTTCAGGATAGGACTTTTGAGTTTACCTTTTATGCCCTAATTGGCGTCTTGGGCCTCTTGTTGGATACGGTTTTACTATGGGTCGGGACGGGGCTCCTGACGTTTTATTTTGGGGAAGAGCCTTTTCTGGGGATCAAAGCTTATTTGTATGCGAAGATTTTTTCTACGGCCTGCGTGTTCGTTTGGAATTTTGGTGCACGCAAAGCCTTGTATGCATCGCGGCGTTTGAATGCTTTTCGCCTTCCAGCGTTTTCAGGCGGGCTTTGGTTCCTGTTCCCAGTACTCATCCTTATCCATTTCGCATCCAAGGATTTACTTGCATGGAAGAATGACTACTGGCCGACTTCGTCGATTATAAAGTTCGTCAATAGCTGGCTAGATGAAGGCGTTCTAAATTCACGTTTTGGGCTTTATGAGATTCCTGCTTCAATAGAGTATGCCAATTTCGCGGAACGCGAGGCTTACATGTCCTATCCGCCTGGCTCGACTATTCTTGCGTGGCTTTATGCGAAGGTGACAGGAATCGCGGAAATGACATTTGATGATTCACGACAATATTCCTTGTCTTTGTTGCTTGGAGAGTTTCTTCTTGCTGGGGCAATTTTCTATTTTATTCTCCTTCATTTTTTCAAGGTTAGACGCCAGCATTGGCTTGTGGCCACGTCGACAGCATTAGCGTCTTGTTGGATGTTTCTCCCAAGTTGTATCTTCCAGCTACGTAATGCTTGTTTTGCTGACTGTGTCGTCACTTTATTTGTCTTTGCGTTTATCTTGCTTGAGATTACGAGGGATTATTTTAGCGAGCGTTATCCATTGTTGAAATATCCGTGGCTGTTCTTGTTGTTTTTCGTTGGCCTTTGCGGTGCGTTTGTGGATTATTATATTTTCTTTGTGCTATTTGTTGCGTGGCTCACCCGTGTGGTTCCCCTTTTGCGCGAAGGGTTTAGCCGTGAGAATTTCGGTAATTTTTTGCGAGTTTCGGCGCCCTATGTTGGAGCGGTTGTTGTTAGTCTTGCGCTATTTGTACTTTGGGTTATTCTTGTTCCCGGCGGCGGTTTTCAATCGGTACTGGAAAGAATGAAATTGCGTATAGCGCCTAAACAGCATGGGAAAGTCATGTTGTTTTATGTCGGTTGGCAGTTTCTGCTTTGCCACACTGTTTTGGGTTTTATAGTGTTGGTCTTCCCCTTCTTCCCGATATGTTTTTGCCTCTGGAAAAAGTGGCGTTCGGGTTTGCGTTTGGATGAAAATATAGGCGCCTTTCTTAGGTTTATTCCATTAATTTATGTTGCTCCCATCTTGCAGGTAATTGCCCTGCAGGAGCATTCAGGGACGCATGAGGTTAGTGTGCTGAAATTTGCCTTTCCCATAGTCCTTTCCATATTACTTACGAATGTTTTTCTTTCGGATTTTCTTGTTAAGAAATTCCGATGCTTCGAGACTTGGGGGCGTATCCCTGTGATGTGTGTAGGTACGATTGTCGGTTCATTCTCATGTGTTCTTCTGATTAACGGGCTAAGTGTTTGGAATGGTTATTATGAGCGGCGCGATGTACAGCTTTCGAACTATGAACTCGCGGGCTTGATTAAACAGCATTATCGCTTCGAGGATGTTTATTTTTCGCACACATATTCGATCCCTTTTAATCCCCCAATGCAGCTTGCTCTCTCGAAGAAGCTTGTTTATAAGGTGAAGAATCTTGGAGAAATCAAGCAACATTTTCCTGCCTTGAAAAAGGAAGCGCGGGTATTGCTTGTTGTGGAGAAGGATGATTCCAAGAAATCCCCCGAAGTATTACAGGCTGAAAACATTTCGCTCAAGGAAGCTAGCGAATGTTTTTCGAGTGAGAATTATGTTGTTTATCACTACACAGGAAAGAGGTAGGAGGCCGCAGCCGCCAAATTAGTCGTCTGGAGCCCTGCATTTTCCAATAACTCGTATTCATATGAAAAACCACGATATCTGTGTTCTTGGCCTAGGCTATATTGGCCTGCCAACGTGTTCCATTTTTGCCACGAAGGGCAAGCGCGTCCTTGGCGTGGATGTCTTGCAGCAAGTGGTGGATACCATCAACGGAGGCGGTATTCACATTGAGGAGCCGGATCTGGACATACTTGTCAAGGCAGCAGTGCAGAGTGGGAATTTGCGCGCGGCCACCAAGCCTCAGTCAGCTGGAACTTTTATCATTGCTGTGCCGACGCCCTTCATTGTGTGTGAAGGCAAGAGCAAGAAACCGGATCTTTCTTTTGTGGAAATGGCGACGCGCAGTCTTGCTCCTGTTGTCGAGGCGGGGGATCTTGTCATTCTCGAATCGACGAGCCCGGTTGGCACTACGGAGCGTGTGCGTGAATGGCTTGGGGATGAAATAAAGAAAACGGGCCGAGATGTTTCTCTGGACAGTCTTTTCTTTGCACATTGCCCGGAGCGTATTTTGCCCGGCCAGATGTTAAAGGAATTGGTGAGCAACGACCGTATTTCCGGAGGTTTCACGCCTGAGGCTGCGTGCCGTGCGAAGGTGCTTTATCAAACTTTTTGCACGGCGGAAATTTTTCTTACGGATGCACGCACGGCGGAGATGGCCAAACTTACCGAGAACGCGTTTCGTGATGTGAATATTGCCTTTGCCAATGAATTGTCGCTCATCTGCGAGCGCATCGGTGTGGATGTTTGGGAGTTGATTCGTCTGGCGAATCGGCATCCGCGTGTGAAGATTTTACAGCCTGGGCCGGGCGTGGGCGGGCATTGTATAGCTGTTGACCCATGGTTTATCGTGGATGCTGCGCCAGAGGAAGCACGCCTTGTGCGCACTGCGCGCGAAGTGAACGATGGGAAGCCGCATCACGTTGTTGATCAAGTAAAAGCATTAGCGAAGGCTTTGGGCGGCGAGCCTACGATTGCGTGTTTTGGCCTTGCGTTCAAACCGGATGTGGACGACATTCGGGAGAGCCCGGCGGTGGAAGTCGTGAATGCATTGGCGCAATGCGGGAACTTAAAAATTCTCGCAGTTGAACCTCATGTACGTGCGCTCCCGAAGCGTCTGCACGGCAAGGTTTCCTTGGTATCTGGCGACGAAGCGATTGCTGCTGCGGATATCTTAGTGTTATTGGTTGACCACAAAGTTTTCAAGGCAATACCGGTTGCCAAGCTTGCTGGAAAACGCATTGTGGATACGCGCGGCATCTGGCGTTAACCCTTATATTTTTCATTTCACATGTTCAATAAAAAAGTTTTTATTTACGATACAACACTTCGCGATGGTGCGCAGGGGGAGGGGATATCTTTTTCCGATTCAGGGAAGATCCACTTTGCGCACTTGCTTGATGACTTTGGTGTGGATTATATAGAGGGTGGTTTTGCGAGCTCAAATCCTCGCGATCAACGTTTTTTTGCTGACATTAAGGGAGAATCCTTGGGCCATGCCAAAATTGTCGCATTTGGCAGTACGCGTCGGGCCGATTTGGATGCCGCCAAGGATCCGCAGCTTGCCGCTCTTTTGGCGGTGGGCACTGAGCACGTCACCATCTATGGCAAAACTTCGCCTTTTCAAGTGGCCGAAGTATTGCGCACGACGCTTGAAAATAATCTACAGATAATTGCGGATACTGTGGGTTTTCTCCATGAGAGGCATGGGCGTGTGGTGTTTTTTGATGCGGAGCACTTTTTTGATGGTTATAAGGAGGATGCTGCTTACGCGCTTCATGTTTTGCGTACGGCGCAAGATGCCGGTGCGGAGACTTTGATTCTTTGTGATACGAATGGTGGGACGCTTCCGCATGAGGTTTTTGCCATTACGGAGGCTGTTCGTGTCGCGCTCTCCAGGCCCGTTGTGACGCTCGGGATTCATGCGCATAACGATGGTGGCTTGGGAGTGGCCAACTCGTTGGAGGCTGTTCGCGCAGGGGTGCGCCATGTGCAGGGAACCATCAATGGCTATGGTGAGCGCACGGGTAATGCAGATCTTGTCAGCATCATTCCTGCGCTTGAGTTAAAACTCGCGTATAAAACGGTGGGAAAAGACAAGTTAAAACAGTTGCGTTCGCTTGCTGCGCAGACTGCTGATTTTGTGAACCAGACCTTGGATAAACGCCAACCGTATGTTGGCCTTAATGCTTTTTGCCATAAGGCCGGGGCGCACGTTAATGCAGTGAGCAAGAATCCGCGCAGTTTCGAACATATTGAACCGGAACAAGTTGGCAATCAAAGACATGTGCTTGTGTCTGAGTTGTCGGGTGTTTCCAATGTGCAGATGAAAGCGCGAGAACTTGGTGTGGATTTGGAGGCAGTTGGCCTGGAGAAATTGCGGCAAATTCTTGGGATGCTTAAGGTGCGCGAGGATCAGGGTTTTTCTTACGAGTCTGCGGAGGGTTCGTTCAAGCTTTTTTTAAGGAAGGCTCTTTCGGGTGGGATTCCCCCGTTTACGCTGGAGGGTTTTCGCGTTTTCGTGGAAAAACGTGGGCCCGAGGAGCCCTGTCTTAGCGAGGCCACGGTCAAGATAAATTTTTCTGGAAAAAGCGCGTTAACTGTTGGTGAGGGGCGTGGCCCCATTGAGGCGTTAAATGCTGCGTTGTGTGCGGCGCTTGCCAAGTTCCACCCGGAGATAGCGAATGTCAAACTTACGGATTACCGTGTGCGCATTCTCAACCCGGAGGCGGCGACGTGTGCTTTGACACGGGTGCTCATTGAGTCTGGTGATGGTGTTAGCCAATGGAGTACGGTGGGTGTTTCGGAGAATATCATTGAGGCATCCTGGCAGGCGCTCTTGGACAGTATGGAGCTTAAACTTTACGATGTCTGTTCGCACGAACGGAAGAGTGTAGAGGGCTAAAAATGTGTTTTTTAGGCAAATATAGAGACAGTTTCATGAGTCGTGTGACCCGGATTTTATTTTTAGTATTTTTTAGTTTTGTTTCCGGGCTTTCTGCGCGGGATGGGGTTATTCCCAGGCCGCTGCGCATGGAGAGTGCTGGGCGGGCACTTATTCTTCTTGATGGCATGGCGAGTATTGTTTGTGCCGACCCAGAGCTTGCTCGAACGGCTGGGGCGGTGATTCATAAGCACACGGGTTTGTATCTTGACGCTGGAAAACGGCCAGCGGAGGGCAGTCGCTTGGTTATTTATATTGACCCGGCGAATACGAGTGTGGAGGCGAAGGCTCTTGGGCCAGAAGGCTATTTGCTGGATATTGCTGGTGGGCGTGGGGCGAAGGTGCCTGCTGTGATCATTCGTTCCATTGGCAGGGCGGGGGCGTTTTATGGTTTGCAGACTTTGATGCATTTGTTGCGTGTTGGCAAGGGTGGGGAAATTCATTTGTCGCCCACCCGGGTTGTCGATAAACCGCGTTTTGCTTGGCGTGGCCTTTTCCTCAATGGGGAACTTTGTTTTTTGGATAAAAAATCCATTAAGCATTTGTTGGATCTGATGGCGTTTTACAAGTTGAATGTTTTGCATTGGCGGCTTGCGGGGGACGAGATGTGGCGTCTGGAGGTAAAGCGTTATCCGGGCCTTACGCCGGTTGGGCGCGAATGCTATTACACACAGGCGGATGTACGGGAAATTGTGGCTTATGCGGCAGCGCGGCAGATTCGGGTTGTTCCTGCGCTTTCTCTTCCGATACATGATTATACCTTGGACGGGAAGGTTTCTCCTGCGGCAGCTATGCCCAAAAATAACGAGCGAACTGTGAGTGCGATTTTGGAGGAATTGTGTGCGCTTTTCCCGTCGCCATATCTTCACGTGGAGACGATTTTCTCATTGCGGGATGACCTTGGACGTTTTCCGATGGATGGCAACTCCGCAGTGTCGCGCAATAGATTGTTCATCAATGACTTGAAAATGAAAGCTTCTGCGGTAGTGAAGAATATTCTTCTCGAAAAAAATCGGCGCAACATGACTTGGGAGGACAGAAATTATCTTCTTGCCTACAGCATGGATGCGAAAGCGTCGGATGCGGAGAATGCTGCGGACGTGGGTGTTGTTCGTTATCAGGATGTGGCGTTTTTAAAGCGTCGGTTGAGCCGTGGTGTGCCGGTTGTTGTCGCGCCTGATTTTTATCTGCGTTTTGACTATATGGCGGAAAAGAAGCCGACGCGTCACAGTGGGGCGCGGCAGGACTTTTCTTTTTTGAAGTATGTTTATGAGTTTCCCGGGGCGCTTGGCGTTTCTTCGGGTACGATGCTTGGCGGCTATGAGGCCTTGTGTTTCCCGGAGAAAAATTTTTCTTTAGCGAAGGTGGAGTCCATGTTGTTTCCGAGAGTCTTGGTACTGGCGGAGCTTTGTTGGACGTCGGGTGAATTGTGTGTTTGGGAGAATTTCCGGCGGCGTTTGCCGGAGGCGGTGCGGCGTTTGGAATTTTTGCAGGTGAATTATTGCAAAGACAACCTGAGCACGCCTTCGCAAACCGAGTAGTTTGTGAGTCCAGATGCGGCAGCTTGTGTCTGCGTTTTCCCAGTAGGTGCGTTGTTTTTATTCTGAGTGCAGCAATTGTTTCAGGGCGCTGAAGTAGAGCTCTTGCGTGTGGGAGACGACTTGAGAGGGCAGTGTAGGACCGGGTGCTTTTTTATCCCAGGGTTGGGCTTCAAGCCAGTCGCGCACGTATTGTTTATCAAAGGAGGGCTGGGATTTGCCGGGAGTATAGCCTTGGAGAGGCCAGTAGCGGGAGGAATCGGGCGTGAGTACTTCATCGATGAGGTAGAGTTTGCCGTTTGTGTCTGTGCCGAATTCGAATTTTGTGTCGGCGAGTATTAGGCCTGCTTGCGTGGCGATACGTGCGCCGAGGGTATAGAGGGCGAGGGCGGCGTTTTTTATCTTTTCGAAGCTATCTGGGCCGAGAATTTCCGTGCAGCGTTTGGCGGAGATGTTTTCGTCGTGTCCTTCGGCGGCTTTGGTGGATGGTGTGAAGAGGGGTGTTGGCAAGGGGGAGCTTTCTTGGAGGGAGGGCGGGAGCGGGTAGTCGAGGAGGGTGCCTGTTGTGCGATATTCTTTCCAAGCGCTGCCTGCGAGGTAGCCGCGGACGATGGCTTCGATGGGGAGGGGCTTGAGTTTGCGCACGAGCATGGTGCGTGGGGCGAGGTGTGCGTGCTTGGGGCCGAGGGCGGCCAGCACGGCGGCATCATGGTCGGGCACGAGGTGGGTGGGCATGATGGCGGCTGCTTGCGCAAACCACCAGAGGCTGATTTGGGTGAGAAGGATGCCTTTGCCTGGGACGCCGTTGGGCATCACGACGTCGAAGGCCGAGATTCGGTCTGTGGCGATGATGATGAGCTTGTCGCCAAGGTCGAAAATTTCGCGGACCTTGCCGGATGCGATTTTGGGAAAAGGCAGGCCCGAGATGGTCATTTGTGCAGTCTCAGGCAGGAGTTTGCGGAGGTATGCGATATCCATTGGCGCGGGATAAAAACCAAGGTGGCCAAGCTTGCAAGTGCGCGTTGGCTGAGGGTGGGGCTGCCTTTTTATGCGGTGCTTTTATGTGGCGCGTGCGGAGAAGGCGAAGTGTGTGGTGCTCGCGTAGCGTTGGCCGGGGAGGAGGGTGATGGGCGGGAATGCGGGTTGGTTGGGCGAGTCGGGGAAGTGTTGGGTTTCTAGGGCGAATCCGCTGCGGTGGGCGTAGGGTTTGCCGCCTTTGCCGAGGGCGCCGTCGAGGAAGTTGCCGCAGTAGAACTGGATGCCTGGCTCTGTGGTGGCGATGCTCATGATGCGCCCGCTTGCGGGGGCGTGCACTTCGGCAACGGTGCGTGGGCTGAGGCTGGTGCCACCGTCGAGCACCCAGTTGTGGTCGTAGCCCGCGCCGTGGGTGAGTTGTTCGTGCGCGTGCTCGACGCGTTCGCCGATGGCGTGGGGCGCAGTGAAGTCGAAAGGTGTCCCGGCGACTTTGCAGATTTCTCCTGTGGGGATGAGGCCGGAGTTGACGGGGGTGTAGTGCGTTGCGGCGATGCGTAGCTGGTGGTCGAGGATGGTGGCGGAGCCTTCGCCTGCGAGGTTGAAGTAGCAGTGCTGGCTGAGGTTGACGGGGGTGGCCTTGTCGGTAATGGCGGTGTAGTCCACGCAGAGTGTGTTGTCAGCGCGCAGCGTGTAAACGACTTGAATGAGGAGATTCCCTGGGAATCCTTCCTGCCCGTCCGGGCTTTCGAGGGTGAGGGTGAGGCGGATGTCGTCTGGGGCGACTTGGGCGTTCCAGAGCATTTTGTCGATGCCGATGTTGCCGCCGTGGAGGGTGCATGGGATGCCGCCCGGGGTGTTGTTGGCGGGTAGCATGTAGGTGTGCCCTTCAAGGGTGAAACGCGCCTGCGCGATGCGGTTGGCGACGCGTCCAACGACGGCGCCGAAGTAGGAGCTGCCCTTGAGGTAGCCCTCCAATGTGTCGTAGCCCAGAGCGATGTCGGCGAGGTGTCCGTTTTTATCCGGCGTGTCCAGCCCCACGATGCTTGCGCCAAAATCGCTGATGCGCGCGCGCACGCCGTTCCTGTTGTCGAGCGTGAAGAGCGAAGCCTTGCGCCCGTTGGGCAGTGTGCCGAAGGGTGTGCAGGTGATGGTATTGTACGTGCTTCCCATGATGAGCATGGAGGGGGTACTACGGAGTGTTTTTTATGCAATATTTGTTTATTCGAAATCAGAGGGGGGGGAATATCTTCTGGTGGTTTCATTGCTTGTGTTTTTTGCTTTTGCTTGGGGTCGAGCACGTCCTCGTTCCACCATTTACGGAAAGACCCATGGAGATGTTGACCCATGTGGAGGCGGCGGGAACGCGGACACAAACCAGACCATGAAACTTCATTCCTGAGAGTGTTGGGCAAGCGAACCCTCACGTGGCTCCGACGCCACCTGAAGCAGGCGGACGAACGGCCCAAAGTGGTCAGCCACCCGCCTGATTTAGGTGCGAAAAAGCCAGAGTCGGACGCTCCGCGTTGCGAAGCTCAGGTATGCAAACTCAATCCAACTCCCGCTACAAACTTTACACAGCCATGAGCAGCTCCTGCCAAGACAAGTTTTCGCTGCGCCAGTTTCAGCTGTTCCCGCAACACCGTGCGCGAATGGCTGCATCGCTGGCGCGCAGGCGACCACACCCTCGCCGACCATTCCCGCCGTCTCCACAATCCGCCCGCGCGCACCAACTGCAACGCCGACGTCGAAAGTGTCCACGCCACCATCGAAAACGAGTTCTTCGATTTGGAAAACTTTTCGGCCCGCGCGCACTTCATCGCAATGGCAGGCACCTATCAGCACTTCTACAACTTCGCCCGGCAAAACCGCTCGCGCGCCAAGAAAACCCCGGCCGAATTGCTCCGCGAAAAGCCCCCCGATCTGCACCCTCGCATCCTCCTTTTACACCCTTGCCTTCTCGACGCACACATGGGTCAACTTCTGTCTGGACCTGCCGCATCCCCGGGCAACGCCTCTTTCGCGAACAACGTGTTTACTCCTCAAACGGCGATTTCCAAGCGAAGCGACAAGACTGGGCACGAAGCAAAGAAACGACGATGAAACGCCGTTTTTGCGAAGGCGATGTTCCGGTTTGCTTAGCACCCAGTCTTGTCGTTTCGATCGGAATATCGCTGCCCGAACAGCTCAGGCACTATCAGAACAGCACGCGAGGCACCCCTGCGAAAAAAGCTCTTTCAGGACTTCCTATGAGGCGTATTCATTTACGCCTCGGCAATGCGTTCAGCCAATGGCGTGGTCGTAGCTTGCATCCCAGTCTTTCCAAACGGGTTCGTAGCCGCGTTCGCGCAGCATAGTTATAATCTCGCTTGGGCTGCGTTCATCTGAGGCATGGAATTGTTCCAAGGTACGTTCTGGGCGCGTTTTCCCGGCGAGAGCCTCAGCGTAACCGCCGGGGTTGGTTTTGGCCCCGGCGCTCATTGTCGTCACACCGAAGAACATGGCGTTGTCGCGAAAGTGGGGCGACTCGCGCGTGGAGAGGGAAATCTCGACCTCGTTGTTGAAGAGGCGAAAAGCGCATATCGTTTGCGCGAGTTCGCGGTCGCTCATTTCTACCTTGGGTTCAAGGCCACCGGCGTGTGGGCGCAGCCTCGGGAAAGAGAGGCTGTAGCGTGTGCGCCAGTAGCTGTGCTCAAGGTAGTCGAGGTGTAGGGCAGCAAAAAAGCTGTCGGTGCGCCAGTCTTCGAGGCCATAGAGGACACCAAGGCCGATTTTGTTGAGGCCTGCTGTGCCGAGACGTTCGGGAGTGGCAAGGCGCCAGGTGAAGTCTGCCTTTTGCCCTTTGAGGTGGTATCGGCCATAGCCCTCGCGGTTGTAGGTTTCTTGGTAAACGAGGACGGCGGAGAGGCCTTGGGAGCGGAGCCTCTCATAGTCGCCTGTGTCGAGGGGTTGCACTTCGAGGCTGATGCTTGAGAAGAGTGGGCGCAAGAGGAGGAGCGCGTTTTCAAAGTAGCTTACGCCAACACGTTTCTTGGATTCGCCGGAGACGATGAGGAGGTGGTCAAATCCTTGTTCCTTCAGGATGGCCGCTTCACGCAGGAGCTCGGCGTCGGTGAGGATGCGCCGTGGGATTTTGTTATTCATGCTGAAGCCACAGTAGGTGCAGATGTTGTGACACTCGTTAGAAACGTAGAGTGGGGCAAAGAGCTGGACAACGCGCCCGAATCGCCGGATGGTTTTCTCACGTGCGAGCAGGGCCATGTCTTCAAGCCTCGGGGTGGCAGCGGGAGAGAGAAGGGCCTGAAGATCTGCGAGTGAGCAAGACGACGTGGCGGCGCGCCGGAGGGCTCGCACGACATCGCTGCTGGTTTTGGCGTGGATGGCTTCGCGTACAGCATCCCAAGAATGGTGCCCAAGCACCTCGATGAAGGGCGGGGACATAGGGTACGCAGCTCAGCGGGTGAGGATTTCCATGGCCGATTTTTTTTGCGGAATGAAGGGCAGCACGTGCTCGGAGTGTGGCACGACGATGTCGAGGAGATACGGTCCGTCATGGCTGAGCATTTCACGAATAGCTTCGCGCAAATTCTCCCGGTGCAAAACGCGCTTCCCGCTGATGCCAAACCCGGCGGCAATTTTTACGAAATCAGGATACAGCGCGTTGACGTTTTCTGGCCCCCCGATGTTCTTCGGGTCGCCGAGGATGGTCTGACCACGAACGCCGTCGTAGAAGCGGTCTTCCCATTGCGTCACCATGCCGAGATGCTGGTTGTTTATGAGGAAGATTTTGACAGGTATTTTTTCGACGGCGAGACAGGCAAGCTCCTGAATGTTCATCAAGAAGGAGCCGTCGCCGTCGATGTCCACTACGGTTGCTCCAGGGCAGGCAATCTTGGCGCCGATGGCTGCCGGGAGGCCAAAACCCATCGTGCCCGCGCCCATGGAACTGATGAAGGTGCGGGGAGTGCTGAAATGGTAGAACTGGGGCGTCCACATCTGGTGTTGGCCGACGCCTGTGGTGATGATGGCACCACCTTTGCTTTCCTCGTACAGAGCCTGGATGGCCTGTTGGGGAAGGATGTGCTGGGTGCGGCCTGCGTCGTAGGCGAAGGGGAAGGGGTACTGTTTTTTCCACTCGTTGATGGTGGCCATCCACGCGGAGAGGTCGGGCTTTTTGAAGAAGGTCTTCTTGGCCAAAACGCGGAGGCGTTCCAGCACATCTTTGATGTCTGCCTCGACGGGCAGCTGGACGGTGATGTTTTTATTATGCTCGGAGCGGTCGATGTCTATGTGGACGATGCGCGCGTTGGGGGCGAACTTGTCCACAGAGCCGGTGACACGGTCGTCGAAACGCACGCCTGCTGCGATGAGAAGGTCGCTCTGATAGACGGCCCAGTTCCCTGCCACCGTGCCATGCATGCCAAACCAGTAGAGGCTCTGTGGATGCTCTGGCGAAAGAACCCCGAGGCCCATGAGCGTGGAGGCGACGGGGATTCCTGTGAACAGCGCAAACTCGCGCGCGGCTGCAGCGGCATCGCTGGAAATGATGCCTCCGCCGATATAGAGAACAGGGCGTTTGGCCTCTGCTAACATCTGAAGGATTTGCTGTAGCACGGCATCGTCTGCCCTCGATGGAAGGGCGAGGCCTGGCACGTCCACCTCGTCGAAGCTCGCAGGGAAATGCGGGGTGAACACGGCTTGTTGCACATCCTTAGGAATATCGACGACGACGGGGCCCGGGCGGCCCGTTGTCGCGATCTTGAAGGCTTTGAAAATGGCTGAGGGCAACTCGGCGGGGTCGAGCACGAGGATGCTGTGTTTGACGATGGGGAGAGTGATTCCGAAAAAATCCGCCTCTTGGAAAGCGTTCTTGCCGATGAATTGCTGGAAGACCTGACCCGTGATGGCGACGAGTGGGATGCTGTCCATGAAGGCATCGGCGATGGGCGTGACGAGGTTCGTCGAACCCGGCCCCGAGGTAGCAAGGCAGACACCCGGCTTGCCCGTGGCGCGCGCGTAGCCTTGCGCCATGAAGCCCCCGCCCTGCTCGTGGCGCGGCAAGATGCTGCGGATCTTCTTCGTGCGTGTCAGCGCCTGGCTTATTTCGAGCAACGAGCCGCCCGGGTAGGCGAAAACCGTGTCCACCCCCAAAAGCTCCAAGCAACGCACCACCACATCGGCACCACGCATTGGAGCCGTCACCCCACTGGGAGACGGCGCGTGAACCTTGGTTTCCGCTTGGGAAGGGACGCTGTTTTTCTTGGATTTTGCCATGGTTTGCTCTGCGTGGGTGAAAAGGAGGACAGCAAATCCAAAAGCTGCAGGCAGAAAAGCGGAAATTTCTCCAACGCTCGCGCACGGCCCAGTCCACCCGGGCAAACACATTTTTCGGCAAGGCATCACAAATCGTCCGTAAACACTATTTTTCCTATCGCCTAACGCCCGTGGGGTCTTCAGTTTAGCCTCGTTTTTCGCATTACTTGCACACACAACTTAGACACCACAAGGCCAAACATGGGAAACTCTGTCCTTCATCGACGCAGCGCCAAAGAAGCAGCCGCCATCGCCCCGGCCCCGCTCATCCGCTTGCGCGAGCTCACTAAAACCTACGGCACCGGGACCGTCGCCTTCCAAGCCCTGCGCGGCATCAACCTCAGCATACGCAAGGGCGAGTTTGTGGCTATCATGGGACACAGCGGCTCGGGGAAATCGACCTTGATGAACATCCTCGGCTGCCTCGACACACCCTCCACGGGCAGTTTTCGCTACAAAGATATCCGCGTCGAAAAACTCTCTCCCGACCAACGCTCCCTCTTGCGCCGCCACTCGCTGGGCTTCGTCTTCCAAGGGTTCAACTTGCTCGCACGCACGAGCACACTCGAAAACGTCGAGTTGCCATTGCTTTATCGCGGCCTCGGGAAAAAAGAGCGCCACGCAAAAGCCCTGAAAGCCCTCGCCGCCGTCGGCCTCTCAGACAAAATTAACAACACACCTGCGGAACTCTCCGGTGGACAACAACAACGCGTCGCCATCGCACGCGCGATCGTGACTGAGCCGGACACTCTCCTCGCCGACGAGCCAACAGGCAACCTCGACAGCACAACCTCGCACGAGATCATGAAGTTGATTCGCCGCCTCAACCGAAAGATGGGCATCACCATCCTCATGGTTACCCATGAGGACGAGGTCGCCGCCTATGCACGGCGCATCATCCGCATCACCGATGGCCAAATCGCCTCTGACCACTTCCACTGCAAAAAAAACCTCCCGCACATCCCATTGTCCTCCACTCCGTTGCGACGGTCGCGACCTTGCCCGGCGCCCATCCCCATCCCTGAGCCTCTCCCCGACATCTACGACGACGACCTCGTTGAATATAGCGGGGGCATCCTCCAGCCCTTTCCCCTACCCTCTGCCACTGCAAGCACGCCACGAACACGCCAGCCCAAGCCTGCGCTTCTGCCGCCCGAACCGCCACCGCCCGTCTCTCTCGAGGAAATGATTTCCACAGAAAAAAAACTGCGCGCGACACAGAAGGCATCCTTGGCCGATTTTCTGCCCTCGGAAAACATCCCCTCCATCCTCGACGTCCTGCCTCCGCAAATCTCCGACGACTTGCTGCTCTATCTGGGTGCACTCTCCCAGCCCCCACCCCTGCCACGCGTCGTTGAAGATCCTAACGCCTTGCCAGATTCAGACTTTGACACGGAGACCGGTCTCTTCCCTGAACCCCAACTGGAGCCCTTGCCAGAAATCCCCGAGCTGCCCGAGCTCGGCCCCTTGGATGAAAACAACATTTCTAACTACGACACTAACCTCTCTTTCGACGATCTCGACATCCCTTCGCTTGATGAAACAGAGCCCGCCATTCCAGCGTCCGGATTTTTTATTGAAGAAGACGTTACAGATTTTTCTGAAAACACGAATCCCTCCTCCGGAAGCGAAGCCGACGCCCTTGTCGAAGCCGAACTCAAGGCAAGCCTTGAAGCGTTTGACGAAGAGCGCTCAGAGCTGGAAGAATTTGCTGAAGAAGACATTGAGGAAGGGGGGCCTGCGGATGAGCCCAAGTCTGAGCCCGAGCCCGTCCGGCCCAGCTTCTTGACCACTCCACAAGCGGAAACGCCCCAGCCCAAGGCCTTCGTCGTTCCTAGATCCCTGAGTTTCTCGATCTCCTCTCCCGCTGTTTACCCTCTGCCGGGGAAGTGCATCGTCAATCTATTGCTGCCCCGGGAATCCAAGGCTACCCCCGTGGCACCACCACCGCCACCACCGCCCAAGCAAAGTTCTTTGCCCGACAAGCCTAATGCTGTGAAAATACTCACACCCGATTCCGTCGAACGCCTGCTCGCGCGCATTAGCGCCACAACGGTCTCCGGTACGGCCACACCCACAGCACAGCCCGCACCCAAAGAAGAACCCCTGACTCCCGCGCCGACTCCCCAACCCACGCCCAGCTTGGGAAAACCAACACCTGAGCCTGTGGCCACACCTGAGCCCACATCCACACCTATCCCCGCACCCACAGATGCCCCCGCTAACGGTGCACCGCAAGTCATTGTCGTGGAAGGACCTACAATCAATATAACCCATCAGGTTCCCGTCGTCATAAACAACAACTTGCCAGTCCCAGCGAACACTGAAGCTCCAGCTGAAACCCCAGCTCCAGCGCCTGCCCTCGCCAAAGAAGCTGAAGTGCTCGAAGTTCACGCCGCGCCCAGCGCGCCAGACGAAGTACCCCAAACCCTCCCGACACCCAAGAAAAACGGAAAGGTCGTGCTCAAAATCATCCCCCCAGTCAAAGAAACAGAAATTTTGGTCGCCATCCCACCGAAAATTAAAAAACGCCGCCGCTCAAAAAATGCGGGAAGTGCCAATTATAAATCCAGCCGCGAGAACTCGCGCAAATGGACTAAAGCGCGGACCAAACGCTACAACTTCCATAAGGACGGCATCCACTAAATCATGTTTATCTTCAATGCTTTTCGAATCGCATTGAGGGAAATACGGCGCAACTTGACGCGCGCCTTCCTCACTGTGCTTGGAATTATAATCGGCGTCGCCGCTGTTGTGACGATGGTGACCCTCGGGCAAGGGACTACCGAAGCCATCCAAGCGCAGATCTCAGCCCTCGGCAACAACCTGCTCATCCTCCGCCCAGGTGTCGGCTTCGGCCCACAAATGGCCGCGAGCGGCGTCCCCAATTTTTCCGAGGCAGACGCCCAGGCCATCGCGCGCCAAGTCCCGGGCATCGCTGCCGTCGCCCCCGTCTGCCGCATGAACATGAGCACCATCTCCGAGCAAGACGCCCGCACGACTGCCGTCGTCGGCACCACGCCAGAGTATTTCGACATCAGCCGCTGGATCATAGAGGCGGGCCGCAACTTCAACGACACCGAGCTGCTGGCCGGCACACCCGTCTGCATCATCGGCGCAACAGTGCAGAAAGAGCTCTTCAAGGAGGGATTCCGCTCTCCCATTGGCCAAAAAATCCGCATCGGCTCAGCCTCTTGCGAAGTGATCGGCATCCTCCACGCGAAGGGGCAAATGGGTTCGATGGATCAGGACGATATCATCGTCGTGCCCCTGTCCACCATGCAGCGGCGCATCTCTGGGCGCACCACCGTGCAAGACATCAACACCATCTTCATCTCCGCCCAGAACGCCGAAAACACCGATATGGCCACCGAGGGGATCAACACCCTCATGCACAAACGGCGCAACCTCTCGCCCAACCAAAAACCCAATTTCTCTGTGATCGACGCCCGCCAATTCATGAAGGCCAGAAGCGAGGCCACAGAGCTTATGACGATGCTGCTGGCAGCCGTCGCCAGCGTCTCTCTCCTCGTCGGCGGCATCGGCATCATGAACATTATGCTCGTCTCGGTAACGGAACGCACGCGTGAGATCGGCATCCGCCTCGCCATCGGCGCTCGCGCTCGCGAGGTGCTCCTCCAGTTCCTTGTGGAAGCCGTCGTCCTCTCCTGCGCCGGAGGCTTGCTCGGCATCGGCACCGCCATCGGCCTCTGCATCGGCCTCGCCCCGGTCATCGGTGTCAATTTCACGTTCAACCCCGAGATCAACATCCTTGCCTTCATCTTCTCCGCCATCGTCGGCATCATTTTCGGCTTCGCCCCAGCCCGCCGTGCCGCGCGCCTTGACCCGATAGAAGCGCTCCGCCACGAGTAAGGCAGTAGAGCGCGGACAAGAAATTTTCCCCAAACCACGCCCACTGTTTTTTCTTGCGAAGCCCCCCCCGGTTCAACGCCTTGGGGCGCCATGGAATTTTCGATTTTGTTGAACGGGGCCCTGGGTCGCATGGGTCGCGCCATCCTGGAAGCAGCGAGAGACAACAACTTGTCCATTGCGGCAACGATAGATCGTGATGACGACGCGAAGGCCGCGTTTGCCATCACAAAAGCTGGAGTCGCCATCGACTTCAGCCACCACACGGCAACGTTCCCTCTCGCGCGCTTGTGCGCCGCACACGGCACGCCGCTCATCATCGGCACAACGGGCCACAGCGAGGAAGAGAGAGCGGGCATTCTCCAAGCCGTTACCAGCATACCCGTCGTATGGGCAGGCAATTATTCCATCGGCGTGACACTGCTGAACCACCTTGTGCAGATAGCCGCCCAAACGCTCGACGCCAGCTACGAGGTCGAGTTGGTGGAAATGCACCACCGGCACAAGAAGGACGCCCCAAGCGGCACCGCAGCAAAGCTCCTGCAAATCATCCGTGAGGCACGCTCCCTCCCGTCTGAAGCCTTGCGCCACGGGCGAAACGGACTGGTGGGCGAACGGCCCACAGGTGAAATCGGCGTGCACGCCTTGCGGGGCGGCGACGTCATCGGCGATCACACGGTGCTCTTCGCGGGAGAGGGCGAGCGGCTTGAGCTGACGCACCGCGCCTCCAGCCGGGCGATCTTTGCGACGGGCGTCATTCGGGCAGCGCACTGGGTGCGCGGACGCGCGCCAGGCATCTACGGCATGGAAGACGTGCTGGGCATCGGCTAAGTGCGGCCCACGGCGCAACGAAGCACCGCGCCCACGCACCAGCGTGATTTCACGCCTTGCCTTGGCACGCTTTGCACGCATTTCCAAGAGGCCATGGCTCTCATAGACGGAAACCTTGTCGCCCGCCAGATCCTTGACGAAATCAAGGCCTGCGTCACAACGCTCTCTCCCCTCGTGCCTCATGTTGCCTTTGTGCGTGTCGGCGACGATCCAGCCTCCGTTTCCTACGTCAACAAAAAGCAAAAGACATCCGAGGAACTCGGCATGAAATCCAGCCTGCATCTTTTCCGTGAAGATGTGAGCCAGGAGGAACTTTTCGCACAGCTCGACGCACTAAATGCCGACGCCACCGTCCACGGCATCCTTGTGCAAGCGCCCCTCCCGGCGCATCTGGATGCCACACTCGTCTTCAACCGCATCTCGCCGAAGAAAGACGTCGATGGCTTCACGACGACCAGCATCGGGCGCCTCGTGCAGGAAGTCCCCGGCGCCTTTGCCGCTTGCACGCCAGCTGGAATCATCGAGCTGCTGAAACGTTCCGGAGCGCCAACACGCGGGAAGCACGCCGTCATTGTTGGGCGCAGCCTCATCGTCGGCAAACCCGTGGCACTGATGCTGGTTGCGAAAGGCCTTGATGCCACGGTGACCGTCTGCCACTCGCGCACGGCAAACCTCGGGGCCATCACACGCGAGGCAGACATCCTGATAGCCGCCATTGGCCGCCCACGCTTCATCACCGCAGACATGGTGCGAGAGGGCGCCATCGTCATAGACGTGGGGATAAACCGCGTGCCCGAGGCCTCGAAGAAAACGGGCTACAGACTCGTGGGAGACGTGGATTTCGACAGCGTCGCGCCAAAGGCCGCACTCATCACACCTGTGCCCGGCGGCGTCGGCCCGATGACGGTGGCCATGCTCATGCAAAACACGTTGCACGCCGCCCTGCTTTCTCGCAACGAAGCGGCTTGAGAATCTCCCACCCAGCCGATGAGCACACCCGACGAACCTCCCCCGCTGCCCACAGCCAGCCCCAGCGAGGGCGCCATCAATGGCAACCCACTCCACCCGCACACCCACGCCCCGCTCCACTGGCGAGCCTTGGCCTTCCTGTGCGATTGGGTTGCCGCCTCCCTCCTCGTGTTGCTCGCCATCCGCTTGCTGGTGTACAACGGCTACAACCACGAGTTTCAGGAGACGAAGGCCTGGCTCTCCACGCTCTGGCGCGATTACCTGTTGCTGCTTCAGGTAAGCCCAACTGAGCAGGCCGCGCGTACCGCCGACATCCTCCAGCAATCGACAGCAATCCCCGAGCCCACCCAACGACTCATGCAAGTCATCACGACTGTGCAAATCTCCATTTTCTGGGCCTATTTCTTCACAACAGAATTCTTTACCCAAGGCGCCTCGCTTGGGAAACGGATCTTCAACCTGCGCACCTGCCGCATGGCAAATTTCACGCCGCCAGGCTTTTTCGATTCATTCATCCGTGCCACCTGGAAAGCGTTTTTCTTTGGCTCCCCCTACCTCGTCTTCCTATTCATCGGCATCGTGGATAGCCACGTACCCCTCTTTAACCGAGGACGGCGCAGCCTGCACGACATCTTCTCGCGCACCGCCGTGCTCGACGCCACACGCAACACCACACGCCCCTCTTAGACCAAGCACCCAATCACCATGCCAGCACACCCATCAACACCCCTCGCCCCTCATGCCAGAAAACGGCCAGGCGGCCTCCTCTTCCTCCTCGCCACTCTCCACATCGCCGCCACAGCTCAGGCAGGCGACACCGCGCCCTCCACCTTGCCAAGCCACGGCATCGCCCCACTCCACAAAGACACGCCACTCCTCTGGCAAGAGGACCTCTCCAAGCGCCAATACCCCGCCGAAACATCCATCTCCGCACTCTATCTCTACAACCTCGGCAGCGACGCCCGCGGCCACAAAGGCTGGGGTGGCACCTTCAACTTAACCCTCCTGCCCCACCGGCTGGACGAACACCCGGACTGGCAACTCAAAGTCGGCGTCGAACTCCTCGGATTTCACAGCACCAGCCTGCATACCAGAAAAGGGAAACGCCAAAAAGAAAGCATCGATGCAGGCGCCATCAGCCTCCTCGTCGGCGGCTCCTACTTCCCATGCCAGTACGTCGAAATCGGCTTCCTCGCCGGCTTCGGCTTCTCAGGGACCTACGGCGAGACACGCACCCCAGGCGACATCGACCGCAACGGCAACGCCAACTGGATCCTTCAACTGCAGCCCGTCTTCAGCCTCCACATCACAGATTACGCCAGTCTCTCCCTCGCCTACCGCCTCGGCTACATCACACCCATCGTCCACACCGACCTCATAGGCTACCACTCCGTCAACATCCTCAGCCAATCCATCGAAGCCAGCATCAAATTCCGCTTCTGACTCCTCCTCCTCTCCCGAAAAAATCCGCACCGTCATGGACTTCCTTTACGAGAAAATCCTCCGCCCACTATTCTTCACCCAAGACGCCGAGACCGCGCACGAAATTTCCATCCGTCTCCTCCGCATACTCGACGCTATCCCATTCGCCGTGCACACCCTAGAGCGCATCAACCTCCGCCCACGACATAGCAAACCCATCCGCCTTTTCGACCTCGACTTCCCCAACCGCGTAGGCCTCGCCGCCGGTTTTGACAAATATGCCCAAGTCTGGCCCACCTTCGGCGCCCTCGGCTTTGGCCATGCCGAAATAGGCACCTTTACCCTGCACCCCCAAGACGGAAACCCCAAACCACGCGTCTTCCGCTACCCCCAAGCCGAAGCCGTCGTGAATAGTTTCGGCTTCCCCAACCCTGGCGCGGAAGTCATCGCCCATCGCCTCGCACAAGGCCCCGGCAAGGGCGCGCGCACCATCCCCATCGGCATCAACATCGGCAAATCCAAGATAACCCCACTCGACACAGCCTGCGAAGACTACGTCAACTCCTTTCGCCTGTTGGCAGATCACGCCGACTTCCTCGTCATCAACATCAGCAGCCCCAATACACCCGGCCTGCGTGAACTCCAAGGGCGCGCGCACCTCACCACCCTGCTCGAAACCCTGCAACGCGAGAACCTACAACGCACCGTACGCCTCAACGCACCGCGCATCCCCATCCTTCTCAAAATCGCCCCAGACCTCAGCTACCCTCAACTCGAAGAAATCCTCGCCATCGCCACAGCCGTAGCCCTCGACGGCATCGTCGCCACCAACACCACCATCGAACGCCCCCAGACAGCGGGCGACATGGAAACACGCGGCGGCCTCAGCGGGCGACCCCTATTGGAAAAATCCCTCTCCATCGTACGCTTCATGGCCCGGGCCAGCAACGGCAAGCTCCCCATCATCGGCTGCGGCGGAATCTGCCACCCGGACGACGCCGCCCGCTTCATGGACGAAGGCGCATCCCTCGTCCAGATCTTCACGGGCATGATATACCGCGGTCCCTTCTTCCCCGCCGCCCTCGCCCGCACTCTCGCTTGGAGCCACCGCCCCTGGGCATAAAACAAACGACAGGACACTGCTTCCACTCCGGGGCGTCTCAGCGATTGCGGCGACGGGTTGAGAGGCTGGTGGGGGCAGAGTTCCCCATCATGGGTTCGAAGCGGTATTTGAAGCTGCCCAGTCTGCGGCGTTCGATGGTTTTGCCGAGCAGGCGTTCCACGGCTTGGAGGTAGAGGATCTCGTCTGGAGAGAATAGGGTGAAAGCCTTCCCTTCTTCTGAGGCACGCCCTGTGCGCCCGATGCGGTGGACGTAGTCTTCGGGGTGGTCGGGCACGTTGTAGTTGATGACGTGTGAAATGCCACGGACGTCCAGACCGCGCGCCGCGACGTCCGTCGCCACAAGCACTTGGTACTTGCCGGATTTGAAACCGGCAAGGGCTTCGGTGCGTTCACTTTGCGAGCGGTCGGCATGCAGTGTGGCCACACGGTGCGTAGTGGACTCGACCCATTCGGTGATACGATCAGCATCGCGCTTGGTGCGTGTGAAGACGAGGACGCTCTTGAAATGCGTCTCGGCAAGTAAGGCGAGCAGGAGGTCGTATTTCTGGTAGCTTTCGACAGGGTAAACGTAGTGCTCCACAGTCTCGGCGGTTGTGGCACCGGAGCGTGCATCGATGATTTGAGGATCACGCAACGCCCACTTGGCGATGTTGAGGATGGATTTTTCGACGGTGGCCGAGAAGAGCAGAGTCTGGCGTTCCCGTGGGCAGAGGTTGATGATACGTGAGACGTCTTCGATGAAGCCCATATCGAGCATGCGGTCCACTTCGTCGAGGATGAGGACTTCGACTTTGTCGAGGCGTATGTCGTGGCGTTGCCACAGATCAAGGAGGCGCCCAGGTGTTGCCACGATAACGTCCGCGCCTTCGCGAAGAGCACGTATCTGGGCGTTGTAGTCGACACCGCCATAGAGGAGGGCGATGCGCAGGCCGGCGTGCTGTCCGTAACGTTTGAAGTTTTCCTCGACTTGGATGGCGAGTTCTCGCGTGGGCACGAGGGCAAGGCAACGCGTGATGCCTGTGCTTTTTTCCAGCCGTTGCAAGGAGGGGAGGGCGAATGCGGCGGTTTTCCCGGTGCCTGTTTGCGCGGCTCCAATGATGTCGTGCCCTTGGAGGATAGGTGGAATAGCCTGTGCCTGAATGGGCGTTGGCGTCTTATAGCCACAGGTTTCCAAGGCCTGCAACAGTGGGGCGGAGAGTCCCAATTCAGAAAAAGAACCGTTCATTTTGAATAATCGGAAAGCAGGGCCAAGCTGCGAAGGAGCTCAAACATTGGCAATCTTAAGTTTGCTAGGTTTGCCGAATGCGGCGGAGATTTCGGAGGCTACTTTGAGGGCATGAAGAATGGTCTTAGGCAGAGCGATCCCAGCGCAGTAGTTACCACAAAAGCGCAGGCCGACAAACCGGTGTTCAGCTGTGGCGAGGCGGATGCTCAGCGCTTCGTGGCCGATGTTATATTGCGGGATGGCGCGCGGCCAGTGGCAGATGTGCGTAAAACAGGGTGTGCCCGTGGCGCCGAGGAGTTCGCGCATTTCGCCGTGGATGCGCTCTGCCTGCTCCTCGTCATTTGCCTGGGTGAGGCCGGCCTGGCGCGAGCCGCCGACAAAGGATGTGAGCAACACGCAGCCTTCGGGCGTGCGCTTGGAGAAAAGGGAGCTTTGGAAAAGAGTACCGAGGATTTTTCGCCCTTCGATGCCTGGCGACAGCATACCAAAGCCGTCCAGCGGATGCGCCACTTGCTCGCGTTTGTAGCCCAGAGAGACAATGCTAATAGGCGGTGCCTCTATCGCTTTCCAGGGCAAGAGCAGCTCTTGCAACATGGCGGGTAGCGGTAGGGTGGGCCAGCTCCACGGGGGAACGGCGAGCACGAGGAAACGCGCTTTGGCCGTGGCTTGGGAGGAGCCATTTTCCCAGCTGACTTTCCATCCATCTGGCGTCTTCCCCAAGGCGGTGATTCGTACGCTGGCTTGCAACCGTCCAGCCCCGAGGGCGCATACCATGGCGTTGGGGATTTCTGCCATGCCTTCGGCAAAGTTGACCAGCCGCCTAATGGGAGCCGCGCGCCCTTTGGAGAGGCCGGCGCGAAGCAACGAACCATAGCGCATTTCCATTTCGTGCAGGCGCGGGAAGGCTGAGCGCAGGGAAAGTCGCTCAATGTCACCGGCGTAGATGCCGCCAACCATGGCATCAACGAGGCGCTGGGCCACTTCTCTGCCGAGGCGACGCCTCACAAAGGTTCCCACGCTCTCGTCCCCGCCTGCAGGAGCGCTCCGCGCAAAGGGTTCGCCCAAAAAACGCAACTTGCCGCGCAGGCTGAGCAAGGGCGTCGTGAGCGCGCCAATGAGGCCAGATGGCGCAGCGACAGGCCGCCCGCCACAGACGAGGAAACGCTTCTTCGCCACAGGGCTGGCTTCAAGGGGCACGAGACCGATGTCTTTCAAAAAACCCTCAACTCCGTCATTTTCGAGCATCAAAGAGTTGGGACCACCTTCGACAAGAAAACCATCCTGACGGTAGGAAACAACGGAGCCACCCGCGCGAGGCGCGGCTTCGAGGACGAGCGTCTCAACCTTGTTGAGCGACAGTGCCGAAGCCACACCAAGCCCGGCTGGCCCAGCACCGATGATGATGGTCTCAAAATCCATGAAAGAGCCACGGTAGACACCTTCGCAACGCGACGGTTGCAGGAAGAAAGCGCTTTACCCACCCGGTAGCATCGACCTTGGGGCACAACACCCCAGGCACATGCGCGGCGCAGCTCTTTTTTTGTTTGAACCGCATAATACCCCCGCTTGTTCTGGGGAATGGGTAATTTCATCAGTGACCAACTCGTCAAACATTTGAACCAGCGCTTGGCGCAAGTCGGCTCTGTGGAGGCGCTCGACCTTGAGCGCGACGCACTTAAAGTGACGCTGAAGTTGCGCGGCGATGAAGAGGAAATCCGCTTGGAGTTTTCCGGAATCAGCTGGTTCACGGAAGACGGGAAATTCAATCTGCGCTACGACAACGCCTACGCCTCCAGGGAGTGGATCCAAGGCGTGCTTGGAATCATCCGAGAAAAGAGCGGCAACGCGTTCAGTATGCCGGACGCGATCCACCTAATGCCCCTGAAGATGCTTTTCCCCAAGGCGAGGTAAGACTTGGGCGGAAAAGCACACCAGCTCGTGGCCTCCGGGTGAGAGTTTTCTCAGGTCCAGTTTATCAAAAAACCGGTTGCAGAGGCGGCCTTCAGGGCGAACATGCGCCAAGTATGTCCTCTCCAACTAGCGTTGGCGCGCACAAGGCGCCGCCTTTCCTCGTCGAGTTGCTCGATGCCAAATCGCCCACGGGGCATGAATTTGCCGCACAGGCCGTCGTGGATAAATACGTCAAACCCGTGGCCCATGCCTACGCCAAGGACGCCCTCGGCAACCGCATCGCCTCGTTGAACTCCGGTGGCAACCCAACGGTGCTCTTCGCGGGGCACATTGATGAAATCGCCCTCATCATCTCCTTTATCGACGACAAGGGGTTTCTTTATTTCGAATTTCTCGGCGGGCACGACCTCGTCATCCCGTCGGGGCGACGCGTTCGCATCCTTACCCGCAAAGGCCCCGTGCTCGCCATTACAGGTAAACGCGCTGTGCACCTCATGTCGCCCGAAGATCGTCGGCGCGTCCCCGAGCGCCATGACATGTGGCTCGACATCGGCGCACCAGATCGCGCTACAGCGGAGCAGATTGTCCGCATCGGTGACCCCGCAGTGTACGACGTCGGTTTCGAGCCACTGCGCGGCAGCATCAGCGTCGCGCGGGCTTTTGACGACAAGGCGGGCTGCTACATCGTCATGGAGGCGCTCCTCCGCCTGTCGCGTGAGAAAAAGCTCGCTGCGCGCGTGGTTTCCGTAGGCACGACCCAGGAGGAGATCGGCACGCGCGGGGCGCAAGTGGCCGCTCAAGGGGTCAACCCGGACGCATCCATCACCGTGGATGTAACCCACGCCACGGATCATCCTGACGCGGACAACCGGAAGTTCGGGCGCGTCTCTTTGAGCGGAGGCCCGGTGATCGCCCGCGGGCCAAACATCAATCCGCTCGTTTTCGATCGCCTTGTCGCCCTGGCCGAGAGCCTGAAAATCCCGTACCAACTGCAGGCCGAGCCGCGCCCCACGGGGACGGACGCCCGTGCCATCCAAATGGCCAATGCGGGCGTGGCTTGCGGCCTCGTTTCCGTGCCCTTGCGCTACATGCACACACCGGGAGAAGTGGTGGATCTGTCCGTTGTCGAACAAACCGTGTGCCTGCTGGTGGCGTTTGCCAAAAGCCTCAAAAAGGGCGAGTCGTTCGCGTGGTAGCGTAGCTATGCCAGCGCCTCCTGCTTAGCCATTGATGCCGTGAAATTCCCATGAGCTCCTCCCCTGTAAACACGGTTTCGGCATCACCTGAGATGCCGAAAGATTTCCCGGATTGGCTAAACCCTGTCCTCGTCAAAGAAGTTCGACAAGGCCTGCGCACACGGCTTTTTCTTTCGACATTCTTGGTGCCGCAGATACTGCTCCTTGTCTGGATGTTCTACTCTTCAGTCGAACTCTCTTATGGCAACAAGGGCACGGCAATAGACTTTTTTTTCTGGCTCATCGTATTCGCCGGGCTCTATGTCGCCACCATCCCTGCGCTAATGGTCGTTCGAGGCGAGAGGCGCCACAACACGCTTGAGCTTCTCCTGCTTACACGTCAGGGCGGCTTTAGCATTGTTTGGGGAAAGTGGTTGTCCATCATGCTTCAGGCTTTGATCTTTGCGTCGAGCTTGATGCCGTATTTTATCCTGCGTTACTTTTTCAACACATTTGACCTTGTAAGGGATGGCTCTTTTATGGTGATTGCGCTGTCCGTCGCATTAGTAATTTCATCCATACGGCTGCATGGTTCTTCTCTCCCGCTGTGGCAGAATATCGCAACGGAGATTCTCGGGGGTATCTTCCTTATAGTGCTATTGGGGATGGTATCTGGTGAGTTAACCGGGAAAGTTATGAAAGGAGACGAGAGCTGGGGTTTGGTAATGCTCTGGTTTGTGTGTTATGCGATGCTCTATTCCTTGATGTTTCTTTTCCTCGCAGCGTCCAACATCAAAGGAAACAAGGAAAATTTTGCCACACGAAAACGCCTGCTTGGTTTATTCCTCTTGCTGCCGCCAGCGATCGCTTGGGGAGTTGATGCATTCGAGCCTGCAAGAAGTTTTCTTTTTGCTTCCACTTTGCCTATGCTGCTTATCATTTCTTCGGATGCGATATTTTCTACCTCTTTAACTTCGCCTTCGATGTATGCGGCTTTTAAGCACCATGGTCTTGCAGGGCGATTATTCGCTCTGTTAGTAGCTCCAACTCGTTCATCTGGAATATGTTACTTTCTCTTCTTTTTTTCAGTCCTGATTTTTTTGTTGTTTTTTCGAGAGAGACTTACCTCAAAATCCCCCCCGCGGGAGATTATCGCGATGATCCTGATCCTAGTAGCAGAGGGTGTATTAGCGGCATTTGCGCTTGCTCGTTTTTCCTTTCGCTTTGTGAAGCGCTGGCAGTTTAACACCTTGCTTAAGTTTTTCTTTTTTGTTGAGGGTGTTCTCGCCCTTTTTTCTACCTTTGGATACTTCGCCTGTCGTGAAGCCTGGGGGAAGGCGAGTTTTGAATGGGTGATTGCCGCGTCAGCCACTCCTTGGGGGGCATTGGTGCTCTTCGAGAGAAGTAGCCCTCTGAGGGTGTTGACTCCCTATGCGCTGATTGTTGGCTTAATTCTCGTCTTAGCCCTTTGGCGTTATTTCTTCGAGAATTTGCGCAAAACATGGAAAATATGCAAAGGCGAGCCAGCGGAGATTACAGAGGAATGAACATGGAAATGCGAAACCCTGTTTTATTGGAAGACAACGCTGGCGATGTCGTCGCCAAGGCGCAGCGTGGGCTGGGTCTGGACGATGCGACACTCGCTGCGCTTTCGGGTCTCCCGGAAACGCTTGTTTACGCAGTTAAAGAAGGTTTGCTGGATCCTGATGCACTGAGGCAAATTGCACCCGTTTTGGAGCTCGATATAGACGCGCTTCTTGGGCTCGCGTGCCACGCTTGGCCGTCTGTCCCGGCGATGCCTGAGGAGGGTTTTGCGCGATTTTCCACACCCTTTGGGCAAGGGCTGCATGTCAATAATTTCCTCGCTTGGTCGCCAGCCACGCGTGAAGCGGCGATTTTTGACACGGGCACCTCACCCGGCGCATTGTTCACTTTTATCCGCGAACGCGGGATTGCGCCTGTCCGCGCCATTTTCATCACCCATGCGCACCACGACCATGTGGCCGCGCTCGGCGAACTCGTCGTTGCCACAGGCGCCAAGGTCTGGCTTTCTGCGCGTGAGCCGTTTCCCTCCGCTCCGGTGGGCATTTGCCCTTTCGATGCGGGAGCCTCCTTTCCCATCGGCGACTTGTTGGTGGAGACACTGGATGTGTGTGGGCATTCTCCCGGGCAGACGGCTTTTCTCATCACAGGGCTCTCGCGTCGCGTGATCGTTGTGGGAGATGCTCTTTTCGCCGGTTCCATGGGCGGTTGCTCGGGCACCTACCATGAGCAACGGTGTAATACGGCAGCCCGAATATTGTCTCAAGCGCCGGACACGCTCATCGCCCCAGGCCATGGGCCGGTGACGAGTCCCGCCATTGAGTGGCGCCACAATCCGGTTTTCGCCAAAAAGGCTTGGCATGCGTTTCAACTTGTCAGGGAGCAGGCGGGGGCATAGCTCCCCTGCTTTTTTATGACCTTGCTCTCCGCCTATGTCATCTTGGGTGTCGTGCTCGGAACCACGGGGCTTTCGCTGGCGAGCGGCCTGAGCCCTGTATGCCGTGCGTTTCGCGCCTTCCCGCGTTCCTTTCCTGCTGCATTGCTCTTCTGGGGCAGTGGCGTGGCATGGTTTGTTTTCCGGGTAACACAGTTGAGCGAGGTGGACTTGTCCGGTTTTCCACGTGGTTTTTTGGTTGGTGGTTTTGTGAGTGTGGGTCTGCTGGCGTTATTTTGTCTACGAGACTTGCTTGCCGTGCGTGGTCTCGCCGCCTTGTTGCTCCTGTCTGCGCGCGCCCTACTTGATGCTGGGTACATGCAGCAACCACGCAATCTCGTCCTCTCGGTCATCGCATACATCCTTGTCGTGCTCGGCATTTGGTGGGGCGTCACGCCATACGTGTTTCGCAACTGGCTTTTCTGGGTTTTGAAAAAGCCTCTACACTACAGGGTTGTGGGCGCGTTCATTGCAACTTCCGGGGGCCTTTGCCTCGTCACCGCGTTTCTTTGTCGCTCATGAGTGTCGTGCCCACCCTTCCGCCGCCGCCGCCTCTCCTGCTCCTGGTTTCCGGCCCTGCGGGTAGCGGGAAAACGACTCTTTGCGACCGCATGTGTGCCGCGTTCCCGGAGCGCATCCGCCGCGTCATTACGTGCACAACGCGGCAGCCACGGGATGCCGAGCTTGCTGGCGTGGACTACCATTTCATGGACGAGGCAGCCTTTGCTAGGAAAATCGCTGCGGGTGAGTTTCTTGAGCACGCTAGGGTGCACCAGAACTTCTATGGCACACGTCGCTCGGATGTTGATGCGCTGTTCGCCCAAGGCTTTGATCTGCTCCTCAACCTTGATGTACAAGGAGCCGCCTCGGTGCGCGCCGTCGCCGCCGTAGATGCCCGGTTGCGCCACGCGTTGGCCAGCATTTTCATCATGCCACCCTCGTTTGAGGAACTGAACGGGCGCCTCTCGGGGCGTGGCACGGAATCTCGCGAAGAGTTGGAACGCCGCCTCCGCGTCGCCACCCAGGAGATGGAGCAATGGCCTTCCTACGATTTTTGTCTGGAGAGCCACGGGCGCGACGAGGATTTTGAGCAACTCAAATCCGTCTACTTTGCCGAGAAGATGAGAGTTTCCCGGCACTACCCCGCGCCTTAGTCATCGCTCGCCGGCACGTTGGTGGGTACGTTGGGATGCGGGCTCGGCGGCGGGTTGGCGAACCTGAGGGTTCGGGTCGAATGCGGGGAGGATGAGGGAACCCCGGACGAGGCCCCGCCAGATGAGGCAGATGGGATCACATTGGCTCGCAAGGCGCTGGAGACTTGGCGCCGCTGCTCGGGAGTCATCGCACGAAGTCGTTCGCCAAGAAACTGGGCAGACAGCGTTTGATCGGGTGTCATTGGTGTGCCTGATTGAAATTCTAGGATTTGCGCCGCTAAGGTCTGCGGATCAAAGGCCTCGTCGGCATAGCCCTGCGCCCCAAACATCTCCGCCCCGAGCGCTTGTGGCATCACGGGAGAGGTGATGCTCATCGGCTCGCCTGTCGTGCGGATCATTTTCAAATCCATCACCATGCCGTCTTTGCTGACGACGGCGCTACAAGCCTTGGCGTTGACGCTCTCGACGTACCACTTCGCCTTGCTGTCGCGCACGCGCACCCAGCTGGATTCGCGCGTCGTGGCGTCAGTGATGCTAACAAGCGCCTTGTCTCCCGAACCGATGATGCCGTGCAGCTCCAGCGGCACGTAGGAGGCCCGCTCAACGGGCCTCCGCCTGAGGCTCATGCGCCGACGGCGCTCACGGAAGTCGTTTCCATCGTCGCCGAAGTTGCCAATAGCACTGCCCGAAGGAGCACGTGGAGCAACTTGCGCAGGCAGCGCACCAGCACACAACAAGGTCCCGAAGCAGCAGAGGAGGAGGGTCGAGTATCGCATGGGCGAGAACGTTGATGGTTTCTTGTGAGAAAGCAAAGCACAGCACAGCTGTTTGTGAGTCAACCCCAGCTGATGGAGAAAGTAATGCTCCTGCGAAAAACCATCGCCGGGTAAATGTGAAAAAAATCGCCTTGGAGCCCGGATTTCCGAACCTGCGCACCATGTTGGAGTTCTCCGTTTTCCAGAAAAATCTTGGGCAGGTGCAGACGCGTATTGCCAAGGCTTGCGAGGCTTGCTCGCGCCCGGCGCAAAATGTGCGCCTGCTGCCGGTGACGAAGACCCACCCTGTGGAGGCCTCCTATTTCGCCCGCCGTGCAGGCTTGCTTGCCGTAGGCGAAAATCGTGTCCAAGAGGCCGTTAGCAAACGCCCGCAAGGGCCGCCGGATTTGCGTTGGGAGCTCATCGGCCATCTCCAATCCAACAAGACGCGCCTAGCCGTCGCCACCTTCGACCGCATCCAGTCGCTGGATTCGCCAGAGCTGGCTCGGCGCCTCGCATCGCTGTGTGCCGAGGCTGGCAAAGTCATGCCCGTTCTTCTCCAAGCCAATGCTGGCGCAGACGCCGCGAAGTCTGGCGCGGTGGATTTCGATGCACTGCGCTCTCTAGCCGATGTGGCATTTTCCCTGCCTCAACTGCGCGTGGAAGGCTTGATGACGATCCCACCGCTCAATGCAGACAGCTCCGTGGCACGCCGCAGTTTCGAGACTTTGCGTTCCTGGCGCGACAGGCTGGAGGCGGCTTTCGGCAAAGCACTCCCCGAGCTTTCAATGGGAATGAGCAGCGATATTGAGGCCGCCATTGCCGCAGGGAGTACGCAAGTGCGCGTCGGCACAGCATTGTTCGGCAGCCGTTAAAAAAGAACGCAAACCGCCATGGCAAAAGGCAAGGCAGGGACGCATTCCTCGATCATCGACGCTGCGCGAACTCTCGTGGGCCTGCTTGAACCCCATGGGCGCGTGTCGCGCGGGATGATTGCGGCACGCGTTGGCTCTGGCGGGCACACCATAAAAATCCTGCCGCAAAAGGGTGCCCTGCGCATGACGGTCATCGCCAAAGGCGCCCGGCAGGAATTTCATGTTTACGGCGTCTCCCTCGACAAGATGAAGGAAATCCTCTCTGACGAACGCTTGGGCCACTTCCTCGTGCGCTTGCCTTGAGCACCCACCGCGCGGGTGGAGGCCGTCATAATTTTCTCGCGACAAGCTGGAAGGGCTTCAACTTCCCCGCCATGTTAAGGAACGCCAGCATCCCAAGTGTCGTGATTTTCTGCCTCGCCGTGTTGGCGGCGGCTCCCGTGCTTGCGGATGAGATTTGCCTCAAAGACGGCACCATTATCCGAGGCCTCGTCAGCAATGCCGAGGATGGCATCATCGCCATCACACCGGGTTACAACGCGGACGGCTCTGTGAAGGTCTTCAAATTCCAGATGAGCGACGTGCTCTCCTTTTCCACAGACGAGCCCATATACGTCGGTACGGCCTCGGTCGAGAGCGCGGTTTATGACAGCGTCGTCTACGGGCGCGTCGAACCTTCCAGCACCGGCGTGCGCATCGTTACTTCCACCGGCATCTCAACAACGCCCATCAGCCAGATCAAGGCCGCCTGGCGCACCCAAACGGACAGCCCTCATGAGCGTGCGCGGCGCAAACTCGAGCGCCACTGGGCCTTGGAACTGGCGACCGACCTCAAGGGGCGCCAGGGCAACACCAACCTGCTCGGCACCTCCATTAGCTTCGCGGCCGTCAACGCCGGGCAAGACGATTCGCTGAGCTTTTACACCCGGTATAACTACTATCGCACGGGCGGCAAACGCTCCACCGACGATCTCTCCGCAGGCAGTGATTACCGGGCCAACGTAGGCAGCCACCTCCTCTGGTACGTGCGTACCAACGACGGTTTCAACAAAATCAACGGCATAGCCTTTTTCTCCGAATCAGGCGTGGGCACAGGCTTCTATTTTATCAAAGAGGAGAAGCATAAGCTTGAGTTGCGATTGGGCGTCGGCTTCCGCTATGAGACCTACACGAAGCAGGCCAGCGAAGAACTGCGTGAGGCGGGCCTCGATTGCAACTTGCGCTACGAATACGAGTGGGCCTGGGGGCGCATTGGCAACTACCTCACCTATATGCCCGCCTTCAATAACTTCGGCAACTACCTCATCCGCCACGAGGCATTCCTCGAGTTCCCCATCGCAAAATCTGAAAACTGGAAAGTCCGCTTCGGCATCTCAAACGACTATAACAGCCGCCCTCTGCCCGGCGTGAAAAAACTGGATACCACCTACGGCGTGCGCCTCGTCATCCAGTTCAAATGAAACACCCAAACGCGCCGCGACACGACATGACAACGAACACCCACCCGGAGGAAGGAACGCGAAAAGTCCCCAAAAAATTCAACCCCGTTCCCTTCGCCTATCACGAAGAGATCGAAGTCGAAGTCGAGACGCTTACCAACCTCGGCGACGGGCTGGGGCGCGTTGGCAACTGGGTGATAATGGTGCCCTTCGCGTTGCCGGGAGAGCGAGTCGTGGGGCGCATCTGGCACAACGCTGCGAATTTCTCCCGCGCAGACCTCGTGCGCGTCTTGCGCCCATCTTCCGAGCGCATTTCTCCGCGCTGCCCGCTCTTCGGCCATTGCGGGGGGTGCCAGTACCAAAACCTCGCCTACAACGCACAGCTGGCGTGGAAGACGCGCACCGTCGCAGAGCTGCTCAAACGTCTCGCGGGGGCGGATGCGCCCGTCAACCCATGCTTCCCCTCTCCGCAAGAGTTCCACTACCGCTCGAAGATCACTCCACACTTCCAAGCCCTGCGCCATGACAAGGCCACCACCGACTTTCCCATCGGCTTCCTCGCCACAAACCAGCGGGAAAAAATCGTGGACATCCCCGCATGCCCGATCGCGACCAAGGCCATCAACGAGGCGCTGCCAGGCATCCGCGCCAAAACCCGCGCCAACAAGACATCCTATAAACGAGGCGCCACAATCCTCATCCGCGAAACAGCCGAGGGCATCGTCACCGACCCACGGCGCATCGTCACCGAGCGCCTCACCACGCCCGAGGGAACCTCGCTCGAACTGAAATTTCCTGCGGGAGATTTCTTTCAAAACAACCCATACATCCTCCCTGCCTTCACTCACTACGCGCTCTCCCAGGCCCGAAACGGCGGCAGCAGTTTCCTGCTTGACGCATATTGCGGCTCGGGGCTTTTCGCCCTTGCTGGCGCCAGATACTTCAAGCATGTCACGGGGATCGAGGTCAACGCGGAGGCCGTGCGCACGGCCTCCCTCAACGCCCAGGCCAACAACATCACCAATTGCGACTTCATCGCGGGGAGCGCTGAGCGAATCTTCGAAGCCATGGACACTCCCGCGCATGAAACAACCGTCCTCATGGACCCACCACGACGCGGCAGTGACTCAGTTTTTCTTCAACAACTCATCGCCCGCGCGCCCAATCGCGTCGTTTACGTCTCCTGCTCCCCGGACACACAAATGCGCGACCTGAAAATCCTGCTCTCCGCCGGATATTTCATCGCTGACATACAGCCTTTCGACCTCTTCCCCCAGACGCGCCACATCGAGAACATCCTCACGCTCCAGCGGAAGTGAGGGTAGCACAAGCTAGGCACCCCCGGCCACCGACCACCATTCGGCTGGATCGAGCGCGAAAAAGTCGCTCATCGCCCCATAGAGCTGCGGATGCGTCTCACGCAGGCGTACAGCGTCCTCGAAAAACGCCTCCACAGAAACCGCCCAAAACTCGTCTTCGCTCTCCGCGCCATAGGCATCCAAAACGGCATCCTCGCCATGCACCCTGAGTTTCCGATGCCCGCTTCGGAGGGCGGCCAACAGGGCTGTACCCGTCGGGCGAATGTGGTGGGCAAATTCATGCAACACCACGTTCCGCCCGTTGCCTTGGAGGGCGTTTGCCTGCAACACCTCGTGCCACGACACCACGACAGAACCCATGGGGCTGGCTTCGCCGACGCGCGCTTCGTCGTGGACGATTTCCATCCCGACGGCTGCATCGTAGCTGCGCACACGGCTGTAGAAAGATCCTGGGTAAACGAGAACCGAGGACACCGTGGGGAAACACGCATCACCCTCCCGCCCGCATAACAAAAGGCAGGCTTGCCCGGCAATAGCCACGGCCATCGCGTCGTTCACGCTGCGCAGCCCCCCGCAGGCAGTGAAGGTTTTTTCCGCCAGGAAAATTTTGATTTGCCGGTGCAAGCGCGCTTGTAAGCCCAATGGCAAGCGCACACACACCGGAGCGCGCCTCCGCAAAATGTGCCGCCAATACATCGGCATAGGGGCCGCACGGTACGCCTCACGCGCCAGATGCCGACGACGATAACGCAACCCGAGCCAAACCATCGCGGACAGTCCAAAGGCAAAGAGGATGGATGTGATGAAATCTCCTAGCATGGCACAGCGTCTTTTTGGGCAACAGGCCTTACCGCACGAGGGCTGACGACACAACGAACTTCTTGCCAACGCCTCGCAAAGAAGTCAGGCGCACATTCGCCCCGCGTACCACACTCGCTCTGGCGGCAGCCCAGTTCTCTTTCCCCTTGCGGTAAATGTGGGTTTGGGCAGGCTGCGCCCCTTTGCGACTTCATGACTCTCTCCAAACATCCAGGCGCTTTCATTGCGCTGTATCTTGCCGTCGCTCTCGCCTTCCCTTTCATCTTGCTGGCTGTGGCATGGCTGTGGCGTCGCCTTGCCCAGCCGCCCAAACCCAACGCTATCAAAAACGGCACCTACGAGTGCGGCCTTGATGGCTCTGGGGCACGCCCCATCCAGTTCAAGGCTCACTACTACCTCTACGCCATCCTGTTCCTCATCTTTGATGTGGAAGTGCTCTTCTTGCTGCCATTTGGCGTGGCGGCAACTGCCCTGCCAGTCGGCGCTCTTCTCGCCATGCTCGCCTTTGTCCTCCTGCTCGCCGAGGGGCTCGTCTGGGCTTGGAGTCGGGGACATCTCGAATGGAAATAAACCCGAACACCCTTTTCTGCACGACTCTTCGCATTCATGGACACACCGCCACAAGATGCCTCCCCCCTCCACACGGATGCGGCCAACTCGGGCGACATTTCGCTCACTCCTCCTCCCGATATAATCTCCAGCGAAGAACGCGAAAACCTGCGCCGCCAAGGCATCTTTCTCACCAGCCTCAACGAAGTCTACAACTGGGGGCGTGCGAATTCCATCTGGCCTCTCCAATTTGGCCTCGCTTGTTGCGCGATCGAAATGATCGCCGTCGCCGCATCACGTTTTGATATCGCCCGGTTCGGCGCAGAAATCTTTCGCCCCTCCCCGCGTCAGGCAGACCTGCTCATCGTGAGTGGCACAGTTACGAAAAAAATGGCCCCCCAGGTCGTGCGGATTTGGAACCAAATGGCCGAACCCAAATATTGTATGGCCATGGGAGCTTGCTCCATTTCAGGCGGCCCTTTTCGCAAGGGATACAACGTACTCTGTGGAATAGACCTGCTCATCCCAGTCGATATCTACATACCAGGATGCCCACCGCGCCCGGAGGCGCTTCTACACGGGCTGATCGAGTTACAAAACAAGATCAAAGCAGAAAAACTGACAGGCGGAGAAAACGTCCCGCGCCATTTGCGCAAAAACGACGAAGTCACTAGCGAATGGCCCGTCCCGACATTCGGCCCACATGGCCTGATCATCCCCCAAAATGAGCTCCCCAAATAATAACGAAAGGCCTGCGCTTGGCATTCAAAACATCTTGATGGAAATAAAGTTAAGTTTTTGCCAAGCAACGACCCTGCCACATCAGGCCGGCTCCATAAAAACAGCAACGATACCCACCCTCCCATGAGCACTACCTCCCCGGAAGAGATACTCACACACCTCTTGGAGAAATTCCCAGAAGGCTCCGTCAGCCTCGTCAAAGACACCGGGTCGGCGATGCAACACTCCCTTTTACTCCAACACGAAAAAGCCGTCGCAATCGCCAACACTTTACGCGACGACCCACAATTTCGCTTTGACTACTGCTCCAACGTCACAGGCATGGATTGGCCCAAAGAAGGTTTTTTGGAAGCCGTTTATCATCTCTACTCCATCGAAAAAAAAACGGCCAAACCGCTTATCTTGCGTATGCGCACCAAGGGGCGCGACAGCAAGATCCCAGCGGATCTTGCCATGCCATCGTTTACCTCTGTCTGGCGTTCCTGCGAATTACAGGAACGCGAAGTATACGATCTCTACGGCATTCTCTATTCCTCTCATCCCGACCTCAGGCGCTTGCTGATGTGGGATGAGTTTCAAGGCCACCCCATGCGTAAAGACTACGCACCGCCAGCCGAAAATCCGCCAGCCGCCTGATTCTCCAAGGGAAATACCCAGCGCATCATGAACACCCTCTCTACAGAACAAGACGACGTGCACGGCGAGTTGATGGAAATCTCCCTCGGCCCACACCACCCGTCCACACACGGAGTGTTTCGCATGAACATCACGCTCGACGGAGAAATCGTCGTCAAGCTCAAGCCTGTTTTCGGCTATCTCCACCGCAACCACGAAAAAATCGCCGAAGGGAACACCTACCTCGCTGCCATCCCCTACACGGATCGGCTCGACTACCTCTGCTCGCTCACCAACAACTGGGCATATGTCCACGCCGTCGAAACCCTCGCCGCCATCGCCGTCCCCGAACGCGCCGAATGCCTGCGCATCATCCTCGGAGAGCTCGCCCGCATCGCCAACCATGCCTGCCTCGTGGGTTTCCTCCTCAACGACCTTGGCACATCCTTCACCCCCCTTCTCTACTCACTGCGCGAACGCGAGCGCATGCTCGACTTGATCGAAGAGCTCACGGGCTCGCGCATGATGTGTAACTTCTTCCGCTTCGGTGGGTTGCGCAGCGATATCCCGGAAGACTGGCTCCAGCGCCTGCGCACTTACCTCGAAGGCCCCTTCGCACGTTTCCTTGACGAGCAGGACGCCCTCCTCTCCGGCAACGAAATCCTCCTCGCCCGCACGCAAGGCGTCGGAATCCTCCCCCCAGCCCTCGCCGTGCAAGCAGGCATCACTGGCCCCATGCTCCGCGCAAGCGGCGTCCCCTATGACATTCGCAAAGTCGACCAATACTCACTCTACAAACGCTTTGAATACAAAGTGCCCATCGGCGCCCACGGCGACACCTATGACCGTTACATGATGCGCATGCTCGAAATGCGCGAATCCGTGAAAATCATCCAACAAGCGATGGACGCCCTCAAAAATGCCCAAGGAAGCCACATCGACCCCAAGGCTCGAAACCAAGGCCTGCGCCCCAAGGCGGGCGAAGCCTACGCCCGCATGGAAAGCCCCAAAGGCGAACTCGGCTTCCACCTCGTGAGCGACGGTTCCGCAAAACCCTACCGCTTTCGCATCCGCCCACCCTCTCTCATCAACCTCACCGCCCTCGAAGACATCTGCCTCGGACAAACTCTCGCCGACACCGTCGTCATCCTCGGCAGCGTGGACATCGTCCTCGGCGAAGTAGACCGATAGGCAACAATCCATTCCTTCAAACACCACCACATACGATATCATGTTAGGCGCAGGCATCATCAAAGGACTCCGCATAACCGCCAGAAACCTCATCGGCAGTTATCACGATCCCAACCGGCTCACCACACAGCAGTACCCGGAGGAACCTGCTCGCCTGCCCGCGAACTATCGCAACTTCCCATTCCTCGTCCTCGATGCGCCAAGCCCTGACGAAGAAGGCACCCTCCGATGTATCGCCTGCAAAATGTGCGAACGCGAATGCCCCCCACAATGCATTCGCATCGAAGCCGCACGCGACGAAAACGGCAAACTTCAGCGACGCCCCAAAATCTTCGAAATCGACATCTCTATCTGCATGGGATGTGGCATCTGCGTCGAAGTCTGCCCAGAGTATTCTATCGAGATGGACCATCATTTCGAAGTCGTCGAAACAGAACGCCATCAAAGCCTCCTTCTCAACTTGCAACGTCTCTCCAAACCCAACGCCTACTTTCACCAAATTAACCCCAATAAAGCTACAGCCTCAGATAAAGCCATCGCCGAAAAAAAACAAAAGGCCGCTGAACGCTTCGCCACAACCAAAGCCCACACCCCAAAAGACTCCAAGTAGACGAACTTGCAGCTGTTTCGTGAAGCCTAAGTGTCGCATCCCGGATAGTTGGATAAGCGAAAGGTGACATCCATTGTTCATAGCGCGCAAAACAATGCTTGCGTTATTCAGGTCATTAAAGTCAACTAAATCCATTCGTTATAATCACTAGAGCAGTTGTGGAATAAGAGACTGTGCAAGCTTACGCAAGGTATTTGAGCTCAGTTGATGTAGAAGTTCCACAGACCGGCAGAGAGCAGGTTGAATTTGTCATCGGTTTGGGGTAGCCGGTTGCGATATACGCCGGATGCGGCGTTGTAACGTTTCATTCCGCCGATGCCATGTTCGACCACTACGCGCAATCCAGCAAGCAAGGTGTTCCATCGCTTTGGCGAGGTTTCCAGGGGACGCTTTTTTCTGCCTTTCCTAGGCAGGCATATGCTCGGATGTCTCAGGCCTTGAAAGCCGCTGTCGGCAAGAATCGACACCTCGGACGGGATGTTCGCAATTACCTGTCTTTGGTCGAGCAAGCGCTTGTCGTGGCGGGCTCCGTGTTTGCTCGGAGAAAGATACCCTATCCGGTGTTTTGCATCCACAATGACAATCGCCTTGCGTGTGTGTCCCTTCTTTTTCCCGGAGTAGTGTTTGCGTTGGGTCGTTTTTTTTCACTGCGCCGTGTGGGCCGCTTCGTCGCGTCGATCATCACTTCCACCGCCTGCGGAAAAGCCGCCGCGAACTCTTCCAGCGAACATATTTTGCGCTTGGGCAACAACTGTTTTTGGCCGAGCAGTTGCTCCCAACTTTCGCAGCGTTTCCACTCAAAACAGCGAGGAACCATATTCTTATTGAGACTGAAAATAATATCACAACACGTCTAATGAAAACAGCGCATCGCTGGTGCGGCTTGCAAAGCGTCATCAAGGTTGAAGCGGAGCGCCATCCAGCCTTCACTGGACCTTGGATGTGGCGTTCGGCGAAGATGCGAGCCGCAAACGCGCTGGCCATTCTTCCCAAAACTACGCCATTTTGACGCGGATAGCCCTCAATCTATTGAAAAATGACAAAAGCAAGAAGAGAAACATCCGAGGAAAACGCATGGACGCTGGCTAGGACAATGAATACCTCCTCAATGTCCCCAAAAATTAGATGCGTCGGCCTTGGTTTTCTGCCTCACCACAAGGCGTAGGCTCTGCGTTGGCAAGTGCTCTGAAGCATGCCAGCACATTTCGGGGTGAGGCGTAAAGAGAGCAAAATGGTTTTCAAAAATAACCGAAGAAGCTGCTTGACATGAGAGGCACGAGAGATCATAGGTGTACGTATGTTATGTTGAACAACCGAGAAAAGAAGGTGACGGACCGTAGGAATATTCAGGGGGAGAATACCCGTATTCGAATCTTGAAGGGGGCTGCGCGTCTCTTTGCACAGCGAGGCTATGACAACGTTAGTATCAGGGATATCGCCGAGAAAAGCTATGCTACCCCAAGCCTCGTCATGCACCATTTCGGAAACAAGGCTGCCTTGTACCGGAAGATGGTGACCCAGTATTTCGAGAACGGGAACATCTTCTTCCGGAGTGCCATTCCTATTCTCAAGGTGGACGCAAGCGACAAGCAGGCGGCTGCCAACGCCATCGCAGAAGCCATCCACATCAGCTTCGAGACATGGCACGGGCTGAACCGCATCAAGTTTGTCGATAACTTGCTCATTCAAGTCATGCTTGGGCGGGGCTCCGTCGAAGACGCATTGGCCGTGGAGTGGATTTTGCCCATGAAGCGGGTTTTCGAGGACTTTTTCATGCGGATAAAACCACAGATGTCGCCAGATGAATTGCGCGCGCGCATGGAAATTTTCTTCTCAAACATTTTCTACCCAGCGATCTCGCGAAAGCTCATTTTGTCGGAGCGCACATGGTCCGATTTTTCGCCCGAGTTTCTCCTTGTTTGGCAAAAATCCCTCTCCGCAGATTTTTGCCTCGGGCTGGGCCTTCCTTTGCCCACGTACATCTACCCCGTGGAGAAAGTCGTCCCCGCCACCGGTGCCTCTCCCAAGGCAAAGATCCCCACCATTTCTCACGATACGTTGGCGGGCAACGAAGAGCTGGATGACGGCGACACATTGGACAACGTAGTGCTGAAAAACGACGAATTGGATGACGAGTTGGATAATGGTGGGTGCGAAGACGCGTCTTCTCTGCCAGAAGGCGATTTCCTATCGCCCAAGGAAGACCCTCTGGGAGACACCCGTATCTCCAATTCTCACAAACGAAATCAGGATTTCGGGCCACCGCCGCTCGACTCCGAGTAGGCGTGGGTAGCTGTGCTTTTCAGCAAACCTCGGAGCTATGCGCATCCTCTATTTCCACCAACACTTCACAACCCCTCGCGGGGCCTCGGGAACGCGTTCGTATGAGTTCGCCCGCGCGCTTATCGCCCAGGGGCATACCGTCACGATGGTCTGTGGGAGCATCGACGTGTCCGCTCTTGGCCTGCCCCCGGGAACAGGCTATATGCGCGGCACAGCAGACGGCATAGACATCATCGCTCTGCCTGTGCCCTATTCCAATCGCAACGGCCTCGCGCGCCGTGCCTGGGTTTTTGCCAAATTTGCTTTGCGCAGCCTCATCATCGCCCTGCGCGAACCTTGCGACTTGGTGTTTGCGACATCCACGCCGCTCACCGTCGTCCTTCCTGGAGTACTTGCCAAAATCTTTCGCCGGAAACCCTTTGTCTTTGAAGTGCGTGACCTCTGGCCAGCCCTGCCACGCGCACTTGGCATGCGCAACCCCTTCCTGCTCGCCGTCATGAGCCTACTCGAATATCTTGGCTATCGTGCAGCGGACGGCCTCGTCGGGCTTTCCCCAGGCATTGTGGACGGCATTAAGATGCGTTCTCCGCAAAAAACACCCATTGAGATGATTCCCAATGGGTGCGATCTCGACCTCTTCAAACCACTGAAAAAAGAGCAGGATGGTGTTCCCGCAGAAGGCACTTCGCCACTCGCGCAAATCGCTGGTCTACAACCTGGCGATTTTGTGGCAGGTTTCACCGGCGCGCATGGTATCGCCAACGGTCTCGAAGCTATCTTGGCTGCGGCTACGGCTTTGAAGCGTCGTGGCAATACGCAGATAAAGTTTCTCTTCGTCGGCGACGGCAATTGCAAGGAAGCCATGGTTGCCCAAGCCCGCCGCGACGGCTTGGACAACTGCATCTTCCTGCCGCCCATGCCTAAGACCACCCTGGCCCGCCTCACAGCCTCGCTTGATTGTGGGCTCATGGTGCTCCGCAACATTTCCGCCTTTTACCACGGTACTTCGCCAAATAAATTTTTCGATTACATCGCTGCCGGCATCCCCGTCCTTAACAATTACCCAGGGTGGCTCGCTGGCTTGATCAACGAGGCAGGCTGCGGCGCCGTCGTGCCGCCCGACTTGCCAGAAGCTTTTGCCGAGGCCTTGGAAAATCTCGCAGCTACCGCCCGCGTGGACAACAACGCCACTATGCGCCGTGCGGCGAGGCAGCTCGCCGAAACCCAGTTCTCGCGCGAAAAACTCACGACCACCTTCTGCGAATTTCTGGCAAAAATCTCTGCCAGAAAACTCCAACCCTAAAGCGTGTTGTCACAAGGGTGCTTTGATTAGTGAGGCAGATCATTTTCGTGACGATACCATCTGGCGCCTTCGCGAAAGCTTCCCTTGCGCGAAGCGGCCATTGTGCACATCTTTGCCGCTTCTCCACACTAACGCATCATGTCCTCCGTTCTTGAAGAAATTCAGAGTGCCATTGCCCGCCTTGATACGCGCGCCACAAAGACCAATGTCGGCACCATTCTCACACTGGCCGATGGGGTGGCGACAATTGACGGCCTCTCGGGCGCAATGATGAATGAGATGATCGCGTTCCCGGGTGGGCTCCACGGTATCGCCCTCAACCTCGCTGAAGACTCCGTCGGGGCCGTCATCATGGGCGACATTTCACGCCTTAAAGAAGGCATGGAAGCGCGGACAACCGGGCGGCTCCTCAGCGTCCCGGTCGGCGAGGCGCTTTTGGGACGTGTCGTGGATGCCCTTGGGCAGCCCATTGACGGCAAAGGGCCGATCAACGCCAACGAACGCTACCCCGTCGAGCATATCGCCCCGGGCATCATCGCACGCAAGAGCGTCGACCAGCCCATGCAAACAGGCATCATGGCCATCGACGCCATGATTCCCATCGGGCGAGGCCAGCGTGAACTCATCATCGGAGACCGCGCCACGGGAAAGACCACCATCGCTATCGATACGATCATCAATCAGGCACGCATCAATCAGGCCAGCCTCGCCTCGGGCAATTCCTCCTTCCGCCCCGTTTATTCCATCTATGTCGCCATCGGCCAAAAACAGTCTTCCATCGCGCGTACCATCGGCGTTCTCGAAAAAGCTGGCGCGTTGGCGCACACCATCATCGTCGCCGCCCCGGCAGCCGACAATGTGTGCAACCAGTACATCGCACCCTTCGCTGGCGCCGCCATGGGCGAGTGGTTCATGGAAAATAACCAAGATGCTCTCATCATCTACGATGACCTCTCGAAGCACGCTGTCGCATACCGCCAGATCTCGCTTATCTTAAAACGCCCCTCCGGGCGCGAGGCTTACCCAGGCGATGTTTTCTATTTGCACAGTCGCCTGCTCGAGCGCGCCGCACGCCTCAACGGCAAAGGCTCACTCACAGCATTGCCCATCATCGAAACGCAGGCGGGCGACGTCTCGGCCTACATCCCGACGAACGTCATCTCGATAACCGACGGGCAAATTTTCCTGCAGACAGACCTCTTCAACCAAGGCGTGCGCCCAGCCGTTTCCGTGGGGATCTCCGTCTCTCGCGTCGGCTCCGCCGCACAAGTCAGGCCGCTCAAACAAGTCGCAGGAAAAGTGAAGGGCGAGCTGGCCCAGTACCGTGAGCTGGCAGCATTCGCCCAATTCGGCTCCGACCTCGATGCGCAGACGAAAGAGATTCTCGACAAAGGAGACCGCTTCGTGGAGCTCTTCAAGCAGCCCGCCTATGCACCCAAGCCCGTGGAAATCCAAGTGTGCCTCATCTGGGCAATGCAAAACGGCGTTTTTTCAGGCATCCCCGTCAACCGCATCGTGGAGGCCGCGACAGGCTTGGAGCAGTACTTCCTCGCGACACAGGAAGCCCTCCTCGCGCAACTGCGCAGTGGCGCCAAAATCGACGACGCTCTATCCACGCAGCTCAGGGAAGTCGCAGAGACGTGGAAGCACAGCTGGAAACAAGCCGCGCCTGCCCAAGCGTGAGGCCCCCAGCCTGCCACTTCATTCGCAGGCCAGCAAAACCGCCCCCATCTCCCCCAGCAAAGCCTGCGCCGTAAGGCCGTGTGCCCCATGCGCACGCGCTGCCCTGTCCGCTGCCGCCCCATGCCAAGCCACAGCCACCACAAGCGTCTGGAGAGCGCAAGGGCACAAGCGTTGGGCAAACAACGCCCCCGTGATGCCAGCCAACAAATCCCCGCTACCACCACGCGCCAGTGCAGGGCCGCCTGCGCAGATAACGATTTCCCGCCCGGCATCCACCACACGTGTCGGCGTGCCTTTTAGCGCGATGAGCGCACGCCAACGCGCACACGCCTCGTGGGGTGCCGCCTGCCCAGCGATGCGCACATACTCGCCCGCATGAGGCAGCAACACAAGGGCAGGCGCACCTTCACGCCGCGAAGCCGCCTCCACGATGTCCGGGAAAAGCCCGCCTGCATCAAGTATCAGTGGACACATCGCGCGTGAAACAACACTTCTTAAAAGTACCGATTCCTCGCCACCACGCCCCATCCCGGAGCCAGCCAGCAACGCCGTGGCTCGTGGAAGAAACTCGCGCAGCAAGCACTCTCCCTCCAACGCCAGAGTGCCATTCGGCGCCTCAGGCCAGGGCACCCACATTGCCTCAGGGGCCGCCGCCGCAAAGGCCGCATGGACCGATTCCGGGCAAAAGGCAGTGACCAGCCCAACCCCGGCGCGCAAGGCAGCGCGCACGTTCATCAACAATGCCCCAGGCATGGCGCGCGAGCCTCCAAGGATGAGAAGATGCCCAAAATCACGTTTGTCGGAAAGAGGCTTGCGCTGGCGACATAATGGCGAGCGCCCAAGGAACTCCTCGCCAACCACATGCACATTCGCTGGCGGCAACACACTTGCCGGGAAGCAGATATCGGCAAAGCGCAGACGCCCCCGTAAAGACGCATAGCCTTGAGCAAGAAGCGGCGCCTTGAGAAGACCACAAGCCACAGTAGCATCCGCTGCAAAAACAAGCAGCTCGCTCCCAGAAAATGCGACACCATCGCCCATGCCAGACGGCAAATCCACTGCAACGCGCAACAAGAAGCGCGGCACACAAGCATTCGCCCAGGCAATGATGGCATCCAACGGTGCTCGCAAAGGCGGCTGGAAATTGTAGCCCAGCAAGCCATCCAGCAGCACATCGGCACCCCCACCCAGGAAAGCATCGGCATCCGCAGCGCCACGCCAATCGCGTGCTACAGCGCCATCAGCAAGTAACGCATCAAGCGCTGTACGGGCAGGCACAGACATTTCCCCAAGCGGGCGAGCCAAAAGAATTTTTATTTCCACCACCTTCCCCGGATTTCCGGTTTCAGCCTGCCCACGCTTTTCTCGCTGCAACAATCGGGCCGCCAGCAAGGCATCCGCAGCATTCCGTCCTGCCCCCGCAAGCACCGCAACAGAACCAAGCTCTCGCGAACGTATCTCGGCAAAAAGCGCCACCGTCTCGCGCGCCACACCATGCGCCGCACGCTGCATGAAATCCGCCTCCCTCGCACCAGAAACAGCAAAAAAATCTTTTTCAAACACAGCACTCTGAGCGCAAGAAAGCACGGGCACCGCACCAAGCATGGGAAGAGAAATATTCATGGTATGTTCAGGATGACAAAAACATTGGCACAGTCCTCATAACGAGCAAGCCACCACACGAACCCAAACACTAAAAGTGTTGAATCATGAAAATATAGCGTCCCGAAGCAGCGTTTCCCACAAGCCACCGGGGCAAGATGGAGGAGGCGAGTGCGGAGTAGCCTCACTGGGATTTGGCAAAAATGCCTCTGGGTTGACGCGGGGGCGTCTTGTTTGGGGTGTAGTCTGGGGACGTATGATTCTCACGTCCGTTTACTGCGAGTATTTCGCGCAAGGTTCGCCTTCCACGTGCCGCATTTTTTGCCGCTGCCGTCGCGCTGGGGACGTTTCCGGCCCACGCGGCTCCCTCCGTCATCACGTCCAGTGAACTGGGGGTCCGCTGCAACATTGCTGCCAACGGCAGCACTCACGAGGTGTTGCCCACGGGAACCGCGTTTACCGGAATGCCGACCAAGAGCTTGTTCGCATCAACACGAGGGGTGTTACTCTCAGCATTCAGAGCCTCCTTGAAAACACCCATGCGCGAGATCATGTCGTCAAGATAACCAAGGGTTCCCACACCATCACCAACGAGGCCGACGCCACGATTGAAACCACAACCGCCGATGCCATCGCCACAATTTACCTCGTCAACGGCGGCACGATCCACAACGCGGGACGGATTCTCGCAAGCAGCGCTGCGGCGGACGCCATTTTGC
>JAITHA010000065.1 GCA_031280235.1 Puniceicoccales bacterium
ATCAGCAAGACCAAGAAGTTGTTCAAAAAGTTTTTCTGTTGTCATGAAAATTCTATTCATAAATCCTCCCCAACCCTATTCAACGTTCGCAGCGTTTCCACTCAAAACAGCGAGGAACCAAGAATTTTCACTGTGCGTAAGTGCTGATAAGAGGCCCGAAAGTTGTCAAAAACTATCATTTTGAGCCAGAAATTTGGTGTGTTTTTTGAGCTACTGAGACGAATGCTTATATCACAACATGTCTATTTAACCACCGGACACAAATAGATTTCCATCCCCAAATATGCAAAAATTTAGATGCGTCGGCCCTGTGCGCATCCCTAAGCGTTTCCCGCCCATTTGTGTCAAACAGAGAAACGTTGCCGTTGGCGTTTTCTATGCGATTATTTTGCCAGTTCTTGTGTTGCTTGGAGAATGGCTTGGATGCAACCTTCGACGGTGGGCGTTGGGGCTTGGGCGGCGATGGGGATGCCGTATTCGCGCAGGGTGTCGGACGTGGTGGGGCCGATGGCAATTGCCCTGGGCTGGCGGGCTGCTTTGGAGAGAGAGAGAGCTTTGGCTTGGGCGACAAATGAATCGACTGCGGAGGGGCTTGCGAAGAGAATGGCGTCGGCACCTTTCTGGCGGAAAAGGGCTGCTGCGTCGAGTTTCTCCACGTCGTTTTCCGTGGTGGCATAGACGGCGAGTGTTTTCACGATGGCATGCGCTTTTTTTTCGAGCAACTTGGCGAGTGTGTCAGAGTTTTTTGTCCCGATAACCAAGAGGATGTTCAGGTGAGACAAATCCTCGTTTTGCATGAGCTCGTGCGCGAGTGCTTCTGCGGTGGATTCTTTGGGTTGGAAATCTACGTTGAGATGGAGGGCGCGCACGGCCTCGGTGGTTGCTTTGCCGACACAGGCGATACGGCTGAGGCCGATGCCGCGGATGTCGTTGAAGCTTTCAAAGAAGCGCTCGAAGAACCCGCGAACGCCGTTGGCGCTGGTGAAGAGCATCCAGTCAAAACTGCCCATTGAGGCCCAGACATCGTCGAGGCTGGTGTTATCGGCGGTAAATTCGATGTCGAGGAGGGGGATTTCCAAGACCTCTGCGCCATTGGCGCGGAGTGTCTCGCAGAGCATGCTGGAGGCCTCGCCTTGTGGGCGTGTGATGACGACGCGTTTGCCGGCGAGGGGCGTGTTAGGGCGGGCTGTTGACATGTGTGGCTGCATGTGAGGGAAATGCCGTCAGCGTGGTGTGGGCGGGAAGAGCATGCCGAGGGTGTTGGAGAGGGAATCGCCGGGGGCAAGGGCTTGGGTTTTGCGGGCTTTCTGGGGGGTGCGTGCGAGCAGGTTGCGTATTTGTGCTTTGCGCAGCAGAGTGGGGTCGCTCGTGGCGACGAGGCGCATTGCGCGTTGGCCCGTGCCTTGGGTGGGCGGAGAGGACAGGGGAGTCCAGCGGTGGGGGAGACCGTACCAAGTGAAGCCAATCCGCCAGCCTGCGATGCGGGCTGGCAGGCGTTGTGTCAAGAGGGCCGTATTTTCGCGGATGAAGCGTGGGGTTTGGTTTGTGGAGATGAAGACGGCGACGGCTGTGGGTTCGTTGCGCAGCATTGTGGCCAAGGATGGGGGCCTGCCGAGGCTGAGGCCAGTCCGAAGAAAGGGCAGGGGGTCGAGGCCGAGCAGGTTATAGCCGTTCCAGTTGCCATGGTGGTTGGGCTCGGGATAGCCTTGGCGGGCGTACCAGGCGTTGAAGTCTGAGCTCAAGCGCAGGCCGACTTCGAAGTGCAGGTGTGCGCGTTCTTTGGGGAAGCCGCGTGTGTTGTCTGAGCGACCCATGATGCCGAGGGACGTCCCTGCGGGTACGGTGGCGCCGAGGCGCAGCGTGGGCGCAACGCGCTGCAGATGGGCATGGAGGGTATAGAAGCGTAGGCCTGGTTCGGTGTGTTCGAGGACGACGTAGCGCCCGTAGGTGCCGTTGGGCACTGGGGCGATGTGGACGACTCTGCCAGCCAGAACGCATTGGACTGTATCGGTGGGCTCGCCCTGTTTGTCGCGCTTGGCTGGGCGGATGTCTAGTCCTTCGTGGAACTGGGTGTCGCCGCTACGCGTATTGCCGAAGAGGCCTGAGGCGGGTTTCCCGGAGGCGGTGGGCTGAACGAAGCTTTCCCACGGCGTATCCGTAGAGACGGGCAGGGGTGTGGGCCAGCAGAAGACATGCCCTTGGGCCCGAGCGGCTTGACCCTCTGCATCATCGACGAGAACCGCCCACGTGAGCGCGATGGAGAGATATCGTACGATGGTGGCGTAACTCACTGATTTTGTTTCTTTAGATACGCTGCGTACTCCCGGGCGACGACGATGGACTGTCTCAAGTCCATCGCGAGGTCTTGCATCTTGGCCACCAGTTCTTCTTGGGTCGCGTGGGGGAGTTCCACCGCAAACGGGATGTCGCCGCTGGAAATGGGGGCGTGGATGCGATGTATGCCGATGGGGACGTCGTTGACGAGGAGAAAGAGGTAGGAACCCCGGGCGGTGGAGGTGTGTGAAAAGATCTTGCTCGCTTCTACTGGGTACAGGCGCACGCGGAGATAGGGGAGGCGTTCGTTGGGGGGGCCTGCTTCGATAACCTCGACAGTGGCGAAGTCTTCAATGCCGATGGCGGGATAGGAGAACGCTTCAAAGACGCGTCCTGACTCTGGCATGTGCACGCCTTTTTTGGCGGAGGTGAAGGTGCCCGTCAGGTACTTGTCCCCATAATGGATGGTAGCGATGAACTCTGGACGTGGAGGTGGCGGCTCTTGGCACCCGCTGAAAAGAGCAGGGATGCACAGCATGGTGAGCGCGAGCAGGCCGTGGCCGAGCGAGGCGAAAATGGGCGAGGAAGGGTGGGCGTTTCTCATGGTGTATCGCTGGGTTGGTTGTACAAGAGGACTTGGAACACGTCCGACAGTGCGAATCCGCGCCTTCTTGGAAAGGAAAATATTTTTTACAAAAGCATCGGGTGCCTTTAGTCTGCCCTCAATGCTCCATCAAGGTCTTGGCTCGCGCGACCGCCGTCGGCAAGTCGCCCACGATGTTTTCATCGCCAACGGCTTCAAGAAATTCTCCCCGCGCCATGAGGGCGTAGGGCTGGGTATGCGGCCCGCAGAGGATGAGGTGCCGCTTGTGGCGGAGTAGCTTGGCGTGCAAGTTCTCCAAACGGTCGAGCGCCGTGGCATCCATGGCCGTCACGTCCGCCATGTGGAGGACGACGACTTGTGTGTCGCGTAGTTCGCGGCGTAACACGGTGTCCATGCGGTCCGCTGCGGCAAAGAGCATGGCCCCAAAAAGGCGATAAACGACGACGCCGGGCGGTAGCTCGATGGGCACGCCGCAAGTGCGTTGGATGGAGTCGCCGCTCATGGCGTTGACGCTCGTTGTGTCTGCCACGCGCTTTACGAAGAGCGCCGCCGCCAGGACCATGCCGATCTCGACAGCGATGGTGAGATCGAAAAACACAGTTAGCGCAAAAGTGATGATGAAGACAGCGGCGTCCCCTGGGTCGCGTTTGCGCAAGCGCCGCAGTTCCTGCCAGTCTCCCATGCGCCAACCCACGACAATGAGCACGACCGCCAGCGCGACCAAGGGGATGTGCTTTACCAGCGGCGCCAGAAGCAAGGCGACGAGGAGCAGGAAGACTGCGTGCACCATGCCCGACACAGGCGAAGTCGCGCCCGAGCGGATGTTCGTGGCCGTACGCGCAATGACACCCGTGACGGCGATCCCGCCGAAAAGCGGCGAGACAATATTTGCAATCCCCTGGCCCATCAGCTCCTGGTTTGAGTCGTGTCGGTCATCAATGAAACCATCCGCCACCACGGCAGACAAGAGCGACTCAAGCGCGCAGAGCAGCGCAATGGCGAAGGCCGGCGAGATCACTTGGTTGAGTTTTCCCCAGTCCGTCCAATCAAAATCTGGGAGCTTGAAACTGGGCAGCCCTTGGGGGATACCGCCAAAGACACTGTCGATAGTCTCGATCCGAATCGTGGACAAAGCCCCCACCCAATCTGACTGCGCCAACAACACAAACGACGTGCCCAGCGCCACGACGACGATAGACCCCGGCACCCAGCGCCCCCATCGCGCTGGCCAGCTGAACTGTACCGCGAGCAGCAGCGCCCCCAGCCCCAGCACCTCCCAGCGGGCACTCGGCAAGGCATCAAAAAGCGCGACCATCTTCGGCAAAAACTCAGCCGGTTCCCTGCCACCTTCCGTCTTGAGCACCAGCCCCAGCAAAGGGCGGATCTGGGTCACAAGGATCGTGACAGCGATGCCGCAAGTGAACCCAGCCGTCACAGGTTGTGGCACGAAACGAATGAGCGCCCCGATGCGCAACAGCCCCATCAGGAGCAAAATCACCCCAGCCAACATCGTGCAGACAAGCACTGTCGGCAGCCCATGGTTTGCCACCAAGAGCGCCATCAAGCCAACAAAGGCTCCGGCGGGCCCGCCAATCTGCACGCGCGAGCCTCCAAAAAACGAAACGCAAAACCCCCCAATGATACCAGCGTAAAGTCCAGCCTGTGGCGACACCCCGGAAGAAATCCCAAGCCCGATGCACAGCGACAACGCCACGATGCCCACGGCAATTCCCGACAAGACGTCCTTGAAAAAACGCTCGCGGCTGTAATCCCGCAGGCACTCAAGGCACTTAGGGTGAAACTTCGCAAGGCGCACGCGCTTCAGTCCTTTATCAAAAAGCATGTTTTTGGAAAAATAGGGCGCACAGCCTTAACCAAGGAGCACCCCCTGAGAAGCAAAAACGACACAAAACCGTCACCTCCAGCGTCCTCGATCTCCGCCACCCGCACTATGAGAAAGCGACTGAAATTTTTTCTTGATTACTTCTTTGGTGTAGATATCAAGATATTGGAAAAGTTGAGAACCCGCTTTCGCAGGCCCACTGCCACGGACAACATTCACCGGGAAAACCAAGCCCGCCACCAAGCAACACAACATGCGACCCAGTTTCATCCAAGCACTCCTCCTCGCCACCGCCACGGCAGCCGCCCTCCACAGCGCCCCTGCAAGCGCCGCCGCCACGCCCCCCCCGCGCAACCCAAGCCCACCCTCACCGACGCCACCGCGGAACACCTCGGCGAACTCTCCAAACACCTCGAACACGACGACCACACCGCCCTCCTCCTCCTCTTGGAAAAAATCCTCCCCACCGTTCCACCCGACAGCTTCGACCGCGCCCTCCTCACCCAACTCCAAGGCCAAGTCCTCCTCAACGCCAAGCGCTACACCGACGCCATCCCCACCCTCGAAATCTCCCGCCAACTCTCCACCGGCAAAAACTGGTTTGACCCCGCCACCACGCGCCAACTCCACCACACCCTCAGCCAACTCTACTATCAGGAAGCCACCCAAACCACCGACACACCCACCCGCCGCGCCAAGCTCCGCCTCGCCACCCAGCGCATCAACGAAGCCCTCGCCCTCTCCCAGGAAACCCGGCCCGACGACCACCTCTACGCCGCCACACTCCTCTACACCGAAGCCACCCTCGACCCCGCCAAACCCGACCCCGCCACCCT